>DASYEA010001012.1:0-7971 GCA_036499265.1 Schlesneria sp.
GCTCCACTCAATTTGTTGATGGGGGTGTGATCGTGTCACCTCTGCCAAGCCTGCCTTCGCCGACTCCCACCTCAGATGGCCCGATCCCGACACCGTCACCTGACAAAGCCGAGACGTCTGACAAGACCAACAAGACTGACGATTTGCCTTAATCCGTCGTGTTGCCAGCCAATACCAGAAAAGCCCTTCTCATCGATCATGGGAAGGGCTTTTTGGCATTTAGTGAAAGTCCCCCCCATCGGCCGGAAACTAGACAGTTGCATAGAACTATTCACGAGCCGTGAAATTGCCACCCGGGTAATAAAAGCAGGCCAGGCCGGAGCGCCAACCTGTCGAGAAACCAAGGCAAAACGCGCTCGTAATCGATGGAGCCCCTGTTGCGGCTAAATCGTGACGAAGGTATATTCGCGACATGTGTGTCGCCAATTGTTTGTCGGTAATCTCTGGTGGCGCGAGAACAGGGCGGTTCCCATCTTGCGATTCGCTGTCATCTGAACTCAGATGACCAACAGCCGTCGGCTGGCGTCTCTCGTTTCTCAGCGATTGAGTCGATCCCATGAAAGCTAATCGTGTCAAGCCGCTGGTAACTGCCCGAAAGCGTGCTCGCACGGCATTGCCGGAAGACTCGGCTAAGGCAGATCAGATTGAGGCCGCCGAAACGCCGCCAGAAACGACCGGTTCTCACTGGACATTTCTGACGAATCATTTGCATGTGCTGATCTTATTGTCGAGAAACCCATCTGTTGTCCTTCGTAACGTGGCACTGCAGATCAAGATCACTGAGCGTGCGGTGCAACGGATCATTGCCGACCTGGAGTCTGGCGGATACATCGAGCGCGAAAAGGTCGGCCGCCAAAACCACTACCGTATCCGAGTCGATCACCCCCTGCCGCACGCGCTAAGCTCGCACCTCAGAATCGGCGACCTGTTGACTTTGATCAACGAAGACAGATAGTCGTCGCGATCACGATGCCAGTGAGCCAGGATTCGCGATTGGCGAACTGCCTTGTCGCAGATTGTTCAATGACGGAGATCCGCACATGCTCGCCAGAGTCGCAGTCTTGTTTGTGATGGCGTCGTGCCTCTGTAGCCAAGGGATTGCTGATGACAAGCAACCCTATCGAATTGATCCGGCGACTGTGGACTATCTGACACAGCTTCCGGATGACGCCTACGATCAACTGATTTCCAATGACCCGTCGAATCCGGTTCTGTTCTATTCGCGAGGGTTGATGTGCGCACTCAAAGGAGACTTGGAAGACGCGGTTGACGATTACGACGACGCCATTCAGCTAAACAGAGATTACGCAGACGCGTTTGCCGGGCGAGGATTGGTATTCGCGATGCAGGGAAAGCTTCAGCAGGCCATTGCTGATTTCGATGAATGCATTCGCCTTGCTCCGTCCACCGCGGTCGCCTATCACAATCGAGGCCTTGCGTACGCTGAAAGCAGAAACTTTCGACGTGCAATCAAGGACATCGATCTGGCAATCCTGATCGGAGGCGGCACACCCGATGACTATTTCATTCGAGGCAAGCTGTGGTTTGAACTTGACGAATTTGACAGAGCAATCGCCGACTACGACGCTGCAATTCTTGAGGATCAAGGGGTCTCTGCAAAGTGCTTTGCAGCCCGCGCCGCAGCCTGGGAGGCAAAAGGGGAGTACATAAGAGCAGTCGTGGACTTTAATTCGGCCATCACCTTCGATGCGACGATTCCGACGTATTTCACTGACCGCGCTCGCTTGTATATGTTGTTGAATCAACGAGACAAGGCGTTTGACGATCTTGCGAAAGCAATTGAACTCAATCCACAGCTTTCGTTCAGTTACGGTTTTCGCGGTGGGCTCAGAAGGCTTTGTGGTGAACTCGACCAAGCTCTCGCCGATCTGGACAAAGCAATCGAACTGGACCCGCAGAACTCTTTAGCATACGAGATTCGAGGTGAGATTCGGCAGACCAAGAAAGAGTATGAGCTTTCGATTGTGGATTTCACCAATGCGATTAAGTTCGCCCCGAATTCGACTGCGAAATACCTGGCTCATCGCGCCGTCTGTTTTGAGAAGATCGGCGACTTCGAAAAGTCCATGGATGACCTGAATCAGTTGATTCGCTTGGAGCCGAAGTCCGCCAGCGCGTACCTTCTGCGAGGTAAGCTCTGGTTGGCGAACGGTGACGACTCCAGAGCCTGCACCGACGCCGATCTGGCATATCGATTGGACTCAAAACTCGTCGATGCCCTGATCCTCCGTGGGCAGATGTTCCTGAAGCTGGGTCAAGCCCATAAGGCTGAGACTGATTTTGAACGAGTGATACGAATCAACTCAACTTTAACAGTCGCTTATTTGTTCCACGGCGAAATATCGCTCTCCAGAGGACGATACGATCTGGCGTTTACAGACTTCGACACTGCGATCAGCCTTGAGCGGGAAAACGCAGAAGTCAATAACAAGATGGCTTGGTTGCGCGCCACCTGCCCTGCAGCACAATATCGCGAAGGCCGACTTGCGATTGAGTTGGCAACAAAAGCCTGCGCATCGACGAAATGGAGCAATCCCACGTTCTTGGAGACGCTGGCAACTGCTCATGCCGAGGTCGGCGAATTCGACCTCGCGCAAGAACGCATACAACAAGCAGTCAACCTTGGCCGCGAGGAAGCGTCGACATTTCAATGCCAGTTAATGTTCCTCTTTCGAAACCACCAGCCATACCGGTTGGATGTCGTTGAACGAAATTCTGAACAAGAGGGCGACAATATCGTGCCACCGTCTTCGCAACAGTAGATCACTAAGGAAAAGATCGCTTGATGAAGTGGTCGTCGATACACGGTATCCCAATGAAGTCAGACGTGGGCGACAAAGACGACGACGCACTTTTGGAGTGCAGACCAGCTTCGGTAGCTATCTCGAAGTCGCCTGATTCGGCTTCCGAACCGTTCAACGATCGAAACTTTGTGGAAAGCGGGAAAGCCTGCAAAGTCGAAATAATCGTTAAAGTCTGCTGCTGATATTGCCGATCTCACACGAGACGGGTCGTAGCGCGATCCATTCCGTCCGTTTCATCGCATGTCAGATCGCGCGATCAGGGGTACTTTCGCAGAAGAGAGTTGATGTGGACTTCATCGCCTCTCTTCCCAATCGAGTTCTTGCAGTTGTGGTTGCCGTTTGTTGTGCATGGCCCCTACCCTTGCAGGTGGTCGCCGATGACACGAAGCTTGAGCAGTCGATAGCGACCGTTCCGCCGGCTCCAGACTACGGCTCAACTACGATTTCGCCGCCTGAGGACGGAAATAGCTCTGACCGCTCGGGGCTTTCGTTTATCGAACAGGAGTCGAGCGAATCCATTCCGTTGCGTGCCGTATTTGGTGATGGATTCACTCTGAAATCGGCAGACGATCAATTCCAGCTGCGGATCAGAACTTTAACACAGATCGATGGAAAGACGTTCTCGCCCTCCAATCAAGAGCCGGCGCGAAGCGGCATCTACATCCCGCGATTTCGTATCTACTTCGAAGGCCAGTTGACGGACGTCTTTCAGTACGAATTATCGTTGCAGCGCAGCGTCGAAGGAGCTTTCGACGTCCTCGACGCGAACGTCAATTTCGTACGATCGGAGCAATTCCAGATTCGTGCAGGTCGAGCCCTCGTCCCCTACAGCTATGCCTGGTACGACCATCTTGAGCAGTACTACATCACGCCGGAGCGAGGCCTGTTCGCGCTGAATTTCGGGCTCGCTCGCCAGGCCGGAGTTTTCGCACATGGCAAGGTGCGTGATCAGCGACTGCAATACGCCGTTGGTGCGACCTTCGGCCAGCTTTCTGGACTGGCTGACACAAACACCACTCGCGATGGAGTCGGCTATCTCAATGCCAAGCCGTTTCTGCACTCTGACCGATACTCGTGGCTGCGTCATCTCAATGTGGGTGGGTCATTGGCAGTCGGCCGACAGGCGTACGAGTCATCTCTGTTACCGCTGAGAACATCGATTCAGACATCCGAGAATGACGAAGCGGCTCAAGCTGCCTCCTCAGTTTTTCTGGAGTATGCAAACGGGGTCGTCGCGAAAGGCGAACGCCTACAGGGAGCTTTGCATACGGCGCTGTACTCGGGTCCGTTCTCAGTGGAAGCGGAATGCTACGCCGCTCGATTCGGTGCCGCCGCCAGCCCCTCGGATTCTTCGATCGGCATTCCAATCGTTGGTTACGATGTGACTTTGGCCAGCTTCCTGACTGGAGAAAGTGTGGAAGATCGCCAGACGGTCGCTCCCCTGCGCCCGATCGCCCGAGGTCAAGCGGGCTGGGGAGCGTTCGAAGTCTTCGGTCGTTATTCGCAGCTTCGATTGGGCGACCAAGTTTTCTCAGCGGGCTTGGCAAACCCGAACGATTGGACGAACAACATCGGAATCACAGACATCGGCTGCAATTGGTATCTTTCAAAGTTCGTCCGCGTTACCTTCGACTGGCAGCATTCGATGTACGCCACACCTGTTCTGCTGAATGAAGAAAAAGACCTTCGTTCCAAGCAAAACGATCTCTTCTGGCTGCGATGCCAATTGTACTTTTGAAGTGCTGACAGTCACTCCAGAGTGACGTCGGCGATCGCGTGCAAGGCCTTCAGATCCAGCAAGCAGAGATACGAGCGCGTGTAGTCGATGATGCCGCTGGATTTGAATTCGCGAAGCACCTCGGACACGGCGGGACGTGCCGCGACGACGAACTGCGAGAACTCGACATGTGTTAATCGCATGTCGACCAGATGACCGTGACCGCAGCGGTCTCCGGCAAAACACAGCAAATCCGCGAGCGCCATCGCAACTCGATTCCGCAACGGCGTGACCAGTTGCCATTGGACACGACGGTCGAAGAATTGAAGTTGCGAAGAAACAGTTTTAAGCAACAACAATTGAAAGTCGGGGTGCAGTTCGGCATGCCGCTCGACCTCTTCGCGTTCAATTTCGAAGACGCAGCTTGCTCCATTGGAGACGGCCTGCTCGTCGCTTAAGAAAAAGCCGGGACGAAACGGAAGATCACCGACTAAGGCACCTGGGCCGAAAACCATCCGTGTCCAAGGTCGCCCATCAGGTTGAACATAGAGCAAGCGGACGTAGCCTTTTTTGATGACATACAGCTTTCCCGCTTCTCGTCCGATGTAGACCGGCAATTTGTCCTTAAAGTGGATTCGCCTGGCGGAGCGAATCTTGCCGCAGGCCAAGATGAACGGTTCAGACAACTGGGCTGCAATCTGCATCGCCAGCACCTTGATGTTATCAACACACTATTGACTGATGCGGCGATGACAGATCGAACCAGCAGTCGCAGTCGCCGCAAGAGTCATTCTCCCATGCCGCGACTCTCATTTGGTAGTCAGCCAGGCAAGAATATCGAGCAGCGCCTGATTCGACAGGCGAAGATCGCTGTATCCAGGCATCTCGTCGTTGATCTTGAATTCGGGATTGCGTATTCGCAGAGCGAGCTTTTTCAGGTCTGTAGCGGGATAGGAACCTCTTTCAATCTTGCCGGCGGCATCCAGCACGCGCGCCTTATTATCGTCGACAGCATGACAGGCGATGCAAGTCTGCATCACCAGCAGACCACCTTTTTTGGCATCTCCTCCGGACAGCATTTCTGGAATGGTCCACTTCAGGTGGGCATAGTCCAGGTTCTTGGCTGTCGGGTGCTCCGCTTTCCCGCCGCCCTGCAGGAAGCGATCCATATCCGCCAGTTCCGGTGCAGTCATCCCCGGGGGATCCGCCTTCATGAAATGCACGACACACACGTTGCCACCGAGCGTCACCAACCCGCTCCCCGACTGCTTGATATTCGTTCGATGTGCCGCGGCGAAAACGGGAAATCCGGCACGCAACAGCCCGTCGCCGTCGCGACTAAGCGTATCGCGGGGATCGAAGCTGTGGCACGAGGCGCACGTTAGTGACGTGTTGATTGTCTTTGTCTCGAAATATTTCTGACCCTTGGCAGCGTCGCCCTTCAGACGAAGCGCCTCTTTCCATTGCGGAAACCGGGCCACCAGATCCTTCGGCGGATTGGGTTCCGCAGCCGATGCTTCGACTTTCGATGTCGTTACCCCCTTCTTCAGCAGTGGATAACATTGCGTGTAGATCCAGTCATTTCCCTTCGCCGGGACGTGGCAGGTGCGGCAGTCAGAGCGGTAGTCAGTGGCAACCTGCTTCGTACGATCGCCTCCCTTGAAGAGCGCCCAGCCCCAACCGTCACCCCACAGATCGTTGTCATTGAACCGCCCCGTCCCATCCTTCACCATCACAAACCAGACCTTCACATCCGAAGCAAATCGAGCGTGTCCTGTCGACAGTTCGTCGCCCTTTGTCGCACGAACTTCCTTAACCAGAATCGCCCCATCGGCAAAGTGACCGTTCTGCTGATACGACTGGACATCTTCCGCCCGCGTGTAGGTTCCGTGCAGTTCAGTGACATCCGCACCTTGCTTGGGGGCGACGGCAATAGTCCCAAGGTGTACGAAGGCCGTTTCGAAATCGTCGGGTAGCGAGATGTTTCCCTTGGAATCGACATATTTGGAAAGCGGTTTTCCATCGCGATCCTGAGCAACCGCATCTGCGCCCATTGCGATTGAACATCCGACCGCAAGCAACACGGCGATGCTGTGCAGAACCCATTGGGATTGGCCCGACGGCTGACATCGCTGATTGAAATTGAGCATGGAACTACTCCTGAACATAAGCACGTTCGAAGCGAAATGTGAGAATCCTGAATACGGACAGCACCAGAATAGTCGAACCTATTTCTTGGTCGAAGTGAAAGCCGCCCGTAGCACTGGATAGTGTACCGAGAAGACGAAGTCCTTCGCATTCGCCTCGTGGCAACTGTTGCACGACGCGACCTCATTTTTCGCGACGGATTCTTTCAGGGGGTACTTGTGACCGAAACTGAAGTAGCCCCAGTTTCCCGGATCATCCGCGAATCGCTTTTTGTCTTTGACAGACATTTCGAGTCCCGTGAATTCGCCTTCAAAATAGCCGTTTCCGCTCGACGCCTTCTTGGTCCCCACGGACGTCAGTTCTTTGACCAGGACGGTACCATCCCGATATTCACCAGTCTTTTCAAAGTGGGCGAAACTCTGAGGATCGATATAGACATTGTGAAATTCCGGGAAGCTGGCTTCGCCGTTGTTCATATCGTTGGGTGTCACCGGAGTTCCGATATAAATCCACTTGCGGTAGCCAACCGGCTTTTTGGCTTTGCCATCGGCGGTGTACTCGATCAGCGACTCTTTAGCTGCTGCGAGCGCTTTTTCTTCTGCTTGTGCCCGCGTTTCGAAAGTGCACCACAAGCCGAAGGCCCCAATTGCAAACAGAATTGAGAACAGCCCCATTGATACTCGTAACGCCATTTTGATCCCTTTCAAAGGCTCAGGAACACTGAGTTTCCGCCGCAATCGACACGACAGAAGTTAGACAAGTGCTGACGGAGATCGTAGAGGCGTTGATTAAATCGTGTTGTCATCTGGATGACAAATTGCGTCGGATCTTCAGAAAAGAGCGGAAGCCCTGCAGTGACCGACACTTCTTAATGCTCGTGACAAAGTGATGTTTCAGCGGTGAGTCAATGCGAATCCTGGAAGTCTCCGAACCGGTCTTGTCCCACTCGGTCACTATTCACCATGCTTTTCGCGCACAGGAAGTAGCAACTGCGTCGACTGCCCTTTCAATACGACGTGACACCCTGATCGTCGGCTTCCATTGAGGGAAGTATTCAAATATTGACAGGTCTGAAGACTATCCGAGGGAGGGACGATATTCTTAAGTGGTTGCGGGCCAAGGTCCGGGTGACAATTATTGACATGTCGCCCGAAGCTACAGGAAGTTTGCTGTGTTGATGAAGCGAATACTTGCCGCCGCGATTCTCTCTCTGGAGACCTGGTCGAACGCCACCCTTGCCGACGAAGTCGCCGCGGATCCCGTTGCAGCGACGATCTCGAA
>DASYEA010001013.1:0-2527 GCA_036499265.1 Schlesneria sp.
ATGCCTTCGTGGCGGGATACGTGGGGCGATTGGCCCGTCAAAAGCGAGTAGAAGATTTGATCTGGGCCGTGGAGACGCTGCGGCAGATCCGCACGCAATTGCACTTGGTTCTGATTGGAGCGGGACCCGAGCGAGAAAAGCTGGAAGAGTTCGCGCGCAACGTGAACTGTGTCGAGCACGCTCATTTTCTGGGTCACCGCGAAGATGCGCCCCGCTTTTTGAAGGCGATGGACGTATTCTGTCTGGCCAGCAGTTTCGAAGGGATGTCGAACAGCGTGATGGAAGCGATGGCGGCCGGTTTGCCGGTGATCGCCAGCGACATCCCGGCCAATCGCGAATTGGTTGTCCACAATGAAACGGGTTTCCTCTGCAAGCTGGGCGATGCTGTCGGATATATGCAGTACCTGCGACGACTGATCGATGAACCGGGATTGGGTGAAGGCCTAGGTGCTGCGGGTCGCGAACGGATCCAAACGTTGTTCAGCATTCAGAACATGGTTGATCGCTATGCCGACTTGTATCGCCAATTGATGGGAACGTGATTCATGTGTGGTATTGCGGGGGCAGCCTGGACTTCGAACGGTGAACCGCTTCCTGACGCAATCTTGAAAAAGATGACCGACGTGCTGGTGCATCGTGGCCCGGACGATGCGGGCGAGTATTTCTCTAATCGTGGTCAGAGTACGACGACCGTCCAACCGAATGGGGCGGCACTCGGTTTTCGACGCTTGTCCATCATCGATCTTTCGGGAGGGCATCAGCCCCTTTCCAACGAAGACGGCACCGTTTGGATCGCCTTTAACGGCGAGATCTACAACTACCGCGAACTGAAGCCCGAACTGGAATCGCTGGGACATCAGTTTCGTACGGCCAGCGATACCGAATGTATTGTGCATGCCTACGAGCAGTGGGGGAACGATTGCGTCCAGCATCTGCGCGGGATGTTTGCCTTTGCCATCTGGGACGAACGCCAGCATCGCCTCTTCCTGGCACGCGATCGAATGGGCCAGAAGCCGATGGTCTACCGAATTGCCAACGGTCGACTCGCATTTGCCAGTGAGTTGAAGGCGTTGCTCCAGATTCCAGGGGCACCTCGTGATGTGGACCCGAGTGCCGTCGCGGACTTCGTCACGCTGCAGTATGTGCCACATCCTCGGACGATGCTGACTGGCTATCACAAGCTGCCTCCCGCACATTGGGCCGAATTCAATGCCCAGACCGGCGATCTCAAAATTCAGCGTTATTGGCGGGCTCCTTACTCGCGGCCTGATAGCCAGGAACCGAAGCCGGACTTAAGCGACCCCGCGGCAATATCGACTGCCCTGCGTGAAACGTTGACCGAAGCGGTTCGCCTGCGAATGCGCAGCGATGTGCCATTTGGGGCGTTCCTGTCGGGCGGAGTCGACTCGACGATCATCACGGGATTGATGCAGCAGCAAACGTCGCAGCGAGTGAAGACGTTTTCGATCGGCTTTTCGGTCAAGAAGTATGACGAACGCAGCTATGCGCGCGAGGCGGCAACCAAGCTGGGGACCGAGCATCACGAGTTTGTCGTCGATCCGTCCGCAGTCGAGATGCTGCCTCGCTTGACGTGGCACTATGACGAGCCGTTCGCGGACAGTTCCGCGATTCCGACGATGTATCTATCGCAGTTGACTCGTCAGCATGTGACGGTGGCCCTGTCCGGAGACGGCGGCGACGAATTGTTTGCCGGTTACGATCGTTATCGTGCCGTCGAATTGGCCGCGGAGGTGGATCGTTGGCCATGGTTCGTGCGTGCACCGCTGTACAGTCCGGTTTGGCGATATATGCCGGCTCCATTTCATCAGAAATCGCGGCTGCGCCAGATCAAGCGATTCATCACCGCGCTAGGCCTGGCACCCGAACGACGATATGGCAACTGGATGAGCATCTATGATGACGGGCGGCGGCAGTCCTTGTTCACGCCTGAATTTCAACGGACACTTCAAAGCCATGACGGACTGTCGTTCTTGCTGCAGTCCTATGCGGATTGCTCCGAAGAGGACTTCGTGCAACGGACGACCTGCGTCGATACCGAGACTTACCTCCCCTGCGATATTCTGACAAAGGTCGACATCGCCAGCATGGCCTTCAGTCTGGAAGCTCGCAGTCCCTTCATGGACCATCGTGTCGTCGAATTGGCCGCTGCAATTCCGCGTCCGCTGAAACTCATGAAAGGGCTCGGTAAGCAGATCCTGATCAAGACATTCGAAGATCTGTTGCCGAAGTCGATTCAGACCAGGCCGAAGATGGGATTCGGCGTGCCGCTGGACCATTGGTTCCGCAACGAACTGCGCGAGATGATGACCGACACTCTGCTTGATTCGCGCACGCTGGGGCGAGGCTACTTCAACGCCGCGGCGATCCGCGGCATGATCGATGAACACACTCGTAGCCAGTGGGATCACAGCTCCCGATTGTGGCTGCTACTGGTGTTTGAGTTGTGGCACCGCAAATTCTTCGACGGAGCGGTGCCGACAGGCATCTAAATGAGTCCACTGCCTAG
>DASYEA010001014.1:0-3978 GCA_036499265.1 Schlesneria sp.
GATCGAGCGAGCCCGACGGTTGGCTCAAGCGGGGGGGTGTCCGACTGACATCAGCCATCGCCTGGCCCGCCACTTTGGCCGATCGCCTGAGACTGTCCGTTATACCCTGAAGAACTTTGACCGCGAACATCCCGAGTCTGCCGTGTTTCCTAATGCCACCAACTCTCTGACGAACGACCAGAAGCGAGAAATTCATCGCCGGTTCGTACAGGGTGTGGCCGTCGAAACTCTGGCTCGAGATTTCAGCCGTACGCGAACGAGTATCTATCGGTTGGTGGCAGAAGTTCGAGCAGAACAGATTCTGAATCAGCCGATCGATTTCATGGACGCACCTGTCTTCCATGAAGACGGTGCGGACAAGCTGATCATGGCCGCACTGCCAGCGTCGGATCGCCGAACGTCGGCCGTTAAGCCACCTCCAGGTTTGCCTCCCTACCTGGATAGCTTGTATGCGATTCCGTTGCTGACCAAGGACGAGGAAGTTTACTACTTCCGTAAGATGAACTACTTGAAGTTCAAAGCAGCCGAACTGCGAAAGACTCTCGATCCCGCTCGTCCCAAGACGCGCGATATGGACGAAGTTGAAAGCTTGAAGCTGCAAGCGGACGAAGTGAAGAACTTCCTGATTCGCAGTAACTTGCGACTGGTGGTGTCGATTGCCAAGAAACATATGAAGCCGAATGTCAGCTTCTTCGAAATGGTCAGCGACGGCAATATGTCGTTGATTCGTGCGATCGAGAAGTTCGACTTCACACGTGGTTTCAAGTTCTCGACGTACGCCAGTTGGGCGATCATGAAGAACTATGCCCGGTCGATTCCGGCCGAACATACTCAGATGGATCGCTTCCGCACCGGCAACGAAGAGATTTTCATGCAGTCGTCAGATCCACGTAGCGTGGGACTGTCGGACGAATTGGTGAATCATCGTCAGCACGAAGCATTGATGGGAATTTTGGCTCAACTGTCACTGCGAGAACGAGACATCATCATCTCGCGTTATGGCCTGAGTGAAGGGGCTGCTCCACAGACCTTGGAACAAGTTGGTTCCAAACTGGGAGTCACCAAGGAACGAATTCGGCAGCTGGAAGCACGGGCGTTGGCCAAGCTGCGTCAAATCGCCGAAACCGAACACCTGGATGTGCCTGGGATTTAGTTTGGTGTCACAAAACGTGACCCGATCGGATCGGGTTGCGACAGGATAAACAAGTGGGGTACGCTTTCGAGCGTGCCCCATTTTTTGTTTGTACGATCGATCTTTTGCATCAGCCTGATTCACGTGACTCGCATTTACCTCGACAACGCCGCGACCAGTTATCCCAAGCCCGAATCCGTCTACGCGGCGGTCGATCACTATCAACGCCACATCGGCGTGGCCATCGGTCGCGGAGCCTACCGCGAAGCCACCACTGCCCAGCGCATGCTCGATCAATGCCGCCAGTCCGCCGCGCGACTGCTTCGCGCCGAAAGCCCCGATCGAATCGTCTTTACGCTGAACGGTACGGACAGTTTGAACCTGGCGCTGATGGGTGTCTGTCGCCCCGGCGATCATGTGATCACGGCTGAATTCGAACATAACTCGGTGCTGCGTCCGCTAAGGTGGCTCAAGGATCATCGCGGTATTGATGTGACCGTTCTTCACTCCGAGACAAGCGGCCAGATCGATCCGAACCACGTTCGGTCGCAGATTCGGCCAACGACACGTCTGATCACAGTGCAACAGGCATCGAACGTCACGGGGATCGTTCAGCCAATCGAAGGGATTTGTGCTGTCGCGCGGCAGGCGAATGTGCTGACGCTGGTCGACGCGGCCCAATCGGCGGGGCACCTTCCAATCGACCTCAGCCAGTTGCCGATCGATCTACTGGCTTGTCCTGGGCACAAGGGGTTAATGGGACCGCTCGGAACCGGATTGCTCTACGTCAGGCCCGGCGTCGAACAGGCAATGACATCTTTCCGTCTCGGTGGCACGGGAACACAAAGCGAGGATGAACGGCAGCCCGATGCGATGCCTGATCGGTTTGAAGCAGGCAACCAGAATGCACCGGGGTTGGCTGGGTTGGCGGCGGGACTCGCCTACCTGGAAGAACGCACGGTTGCCGCGTTGCAACAGGCGGAGGCAGAACTCACCGAACGGTTGGTACAAGGGCTTCGCAAGATCCCCGGCGTCACCGTCTATGGCCATCAATCTGCCGCCCCGTCGGTGGGAGTTGTGTCATTCAACATCGCAGGGTTTGCTCCGCACGAAGCCGCGTCGATCCTGGACGACTCGTTTGGAATTCAAGCTCGCGCGGGCTTGCATTGTGCCCCGGGTGTTCATCGCTTTCTCGGGACATTCGACAAAGGAGGAACGATCCGCTTCAGCATCGGAGCATTCACGTCAGTTCAAGAGATCGAACAGGCATTGGCCAGCGTTTGCGAGCTAACCGGCGCGTAAGCCGGTCCAACTTGCGACAACCTTGCCGATCTGCAATTCTCTCATCAATCTATTGTCATGCAATTTTTGGTCGGCAACTCAGAAGGGAACTTGCCCCCGATGCGCTTCATCGTCGCGTGTGCGTTAGCCGGTTTATTTGCAGGGATGTCTTCGGCGAGCGCGGTGGCTCAAGATCTGAAAAAGGGCGTAACCGATCTGGCTCATGTCGACGCCGACTATCACCTGCAGGGCGAGTATGCGGGCTGCGTCGTATTCTCTGACGGGTATCGTCGCAATGTGGGGCTACAAGTCGTTGCTTTGGGCGACGGTAAGTTTGACGCACTTTGGTATCAGGGTGGCCTACCGGGCAACGGATACGATGGATCAACACGCCGAAAGTTCAACGGCGAGAAGACAGAGACCGGAACGGCACTGACTTCCGAGGGATTGACTGTTGAACTTCATTCCGACGCCGCCGCGTTGGTGAAAAACTCGGCGGGAGGTCTGCTTGGCTCGTTGCAACCGCAGCAACGATACAGCTTGATGGAAGGGGCGCGTGCGCCGGCGAATGCGATTGTGTTATTCGATGGTAAGAACGTCGACCACCTGAAAAATGCCAAGGTGACGCCGGATGGACTGCTCGAAATCGGAGCCGAAACGAAGAACGCGTATCAGAACTTCACTCTTCACGCCGAATTCCGCGTCCCCTACATGCCGTATGCCCGAGGACAAAGCCGTGGTAACAGCGGTTTTTATCTGTAGAAACGATACGAAGTTCAGGTGCTGGATTCGTTCGGCTTGGAATTGCAGTTCAACGATTGCGCCTCGCTCTACCGGTTCAAAGCTCCAGATCTCAACATGAGCTTCCCACCGTTGCGATGGCAAACGTACGACATCGACCTCACGGCCCCCAAGTTCGACGCCGACGGAAAGCGAACTGCGAAGGGTCGCATCACTGTTCGACTCAACGGGGTGGTAGTCCAAAACAATGTCGAACTGGAAAATAAGACTGGTGGCGGTTCGCCCGAAGGCCCCAATCCGTTGCCGATCCTGCTACAGAATCACGGCAATGCGGTTCATTTCCGAAATATCTGGTTGGTTGACCATGATTCGCAAGCGTCCGCAGCGCCGTGTACGACGACCGTCGCCGATTGTGGCGGAACATCTGCAACGTATTACGCACCTGTCGGACATGCACGACACCTGCGTGCTCGTCGCTGCCGATAGTGCTGATCGCACCTACGTGCCGCATCGAAACATGAATTAGACTAAGCAGTTTTCTCCTCGCGGAATGCCCCTGTTGAGTGGGACCCGCTTAGTTAGCTAGCCCTTAGCAACAGTGACCAAACCTAGCTCTACCGCAATTGGCTGCATGGCGACGATACAGAATGCGATGTGCTGGTCCAAGTCGACGCCCAGATCCGCAGCGCCGCTGATGATATCTTCGCGATGAATCGACGCTGCGAAATTCGGTTCATCCGACTATTTGGGGGGGCTCATCCGATGATGGTGAACTTGGTGTGGTGCATGGTGAGGATTCGTTGTTTGAGGTGTTCGTAGTTTCT
>DASYEA010001015.1:0-8139 GCA_036499265.1 Schlesneria sp.
AAGGGCCACGAATGTTATCGGACTCGTCGCATCTCAAGAGGTCATTCTCGCTGTCGATCGGATGCGTCAAGCCTCTCGGAGGCACAATAGCTGGACGATAGAGGAACATGATGCCGCGCTTGCATCTATGCTGCTTGCCATTCGCCGAGACTTGGGTATCCGTCCAAAAGATGATCCGCTGACATTCAAATACAAACTTTGGGCATCGGGAGCGCCATCCGCGGAATCGCTGACGTGATCGTCGGTCCCGTTCAAGTGAGATCATCTGTCTGATCAGTGGACCGTATAGTTTTGAGTTCGACGGCCGTTCGAGGCACGAGCCGTTTCGGAGGAGTTGCTGGGTATAACTTGGCTTATTGAGCGATCAATCGCTGAGCCTTAGCCAGTTATTCGATGCTCGTCTCACCCCCCGCTCTGCGTGGCCATCGCAGTCGACAGCGTCGCCATCAGCGTGTCGTTGTTGACAGGCTTCACCAGGTGGCCGTCGAAGCCCGCTTCTTCGGATTGGCGGCGGTCTTCGTCTTTGCCCCAGCCGGTCAAGGCGATGATTGTCATCTGCTTGCCCCAGGGACTTTGCCGAATCGTGCGGCAGGCTTCGTAGCCGTTCATCGTGGGGAGGCCGATGTCGAGCAGGATCACGTTGGGGCGATAGCTTTCGGCGACGCGGCACGCTTCGCCTCCGTCGTGTGCCATGATCGCTTCGTGACCGTGGATGCTCATCAACATCTGCAGCGTGATCGCGGCATCGCGGTTGTCGTCGACAACCAGAACTTTCAGATGAGACATTTCTGTGGAAATGCTCGGGTCTAACGTCGGCAAATTCGCATTGCTGGCGGCGGCGATCGGCAGCTTGACGATGAACTGGCTGCCGCGGTTGGGGCCGTCGCTGCGCGCCCTAATTGTGCCGCCATGCATTTCAACCAGTCGCCGTGCCAGCGACAAGCCGATCCCCAGTCCGCCGCGTGAACGTCCGATCGGCAACAATTGTGTGAACATCTCGAACACCCGTTCCAGGTTCTCCGGTGGAATCCCCAACCCGTCGTCCTGCACGGTGATCTCGGCCTGTGCTCCCTGCCGAGTGGCGGTCACGACGATCTCACTGTTTGGCAAGCTGAATTTGCAGGCATTGTTGAGCAGGTTGCTGAAGACTTGCGCCAGGCGAACCGCGTCCACTTCCAGTTTGATTGGTTCCTTGGGCAGATGCAGCTTGATCGTCTGCTGCTCGCGGTCCGCCAAGGGTTGCGATGTTTCGAGCGCCTGGTTGATCACCTGCGCGAGGTCGACACGTTGCTTGCGCAGTTCCAGCTTGTCGTGACTGATGCGACCGACGTCCAGTAGGTCGTCGACCAGTCGAACCAGGTGAGTGACTTGCCGATCCATGGCATTCAGCACACCACCTTGCATCTCGTGATTGCCGCCCGATCTTTTGAAGATCTCCAAGCCGTTACGGAGCGGAGCAAGCGGGTTCCTGAGTTCGTGTGCCAAGACCGCCAGGAATTCGTCCTTGCGGCGATCGGCCAGCTTCAGCGATGCCTCGGCTTCTTGAAGCGAGCGGTATGCCAAGGCATTCTGCACCGCGATCGCCGCCGCTTGCGAGACCGCCAGTAACAGGTCCTGATCCGACGAAGTAAATCCGGATCCGTCTCGCTTGTTGTGAATCTCAAAGAAGCCGATGACTTCGCCCTGAGCAGTCATGATCGGTGTCGAAATCGCAGACCAGACTCCGAACTGCTGGCAAAGTTCCTGAATGATCTGCGTGTCTGCCTTCGCGTCGTTTGTCAGGTAAGGAATCTTGTGAACGATCAACCATCCCGGCAGGCCATGCAGCGGAGGCCAGCAGTATTCTAGCGGCAAAACCTCCCCTTTGCGGAAATACTTGCTGCAGACCATTCCCTTCGGCGTGAGCAATCCCGAGACCCCAGCCTCGGCACCGATCAGACTGATCGCCTCTTGCGCCAGGATGTCCAGCAATCCGTCGATGCTGAGCGTGGAGTTCAACTGCTTACTGATGCGCAGCAACGAGCTGACCGTCTCTTCGGCTCGCTTGCGGTCGGTGATATCGATGGCGATGCCACCGACCAAGGCGGATTCGTGGCTGCTAGTGGCGATGGGGAATTTGCTGACGATGGAATGATGGATCGTGCCATCGTCGTGCTTCAGCGTTTCGACGATCTGCACACCCTTGCTGCTGGTCAGGGCTTCCGAATCGTTCTGTCGAAACTGTGCCGCGACATCGGACGGAAAGATGTCCAGATCCGTCTTCCCCTGCAGCAGTTCACGCGACACGCCGAAGACTCGTTCGGCCGCCTCGTTAACGTAGACGTAGCGTCCCGCCACATCTTTGATCCAGGCCAGGCCGGGCAGCCGTTCCATGAATCGCGAAAAACGGTCTTCACTTCGTTGCAGAGATTCTTCACGAACCATCACCGTCGAGACGCCCCACCACAGCACCGCGCACAGCGTGATGATCAGCGACAGGACCAAAAGGGCAATCGCCATCGCGGGATCGTAGTAACCATTGCGTTGGCCTCGCACGCACATCAATCCCAGGAAGAGAGGCAGGATGATCACGATCGGCAGGCCACGCCGGGCCAGTGCGCCGGCGGCGGTATCGGCCAGCAGAATTCGCACGGGAGGGAGGTCTGGTGCGGTCGAAACCAGACCGATTCCGACAGCGAGCAGGATCGTTCCGGTTTGCAGCGCGATCGCAGTAAACCGAGGCCATGCGTACAGGATGTCGGCTCCGAACAGGTAACCGACCAGCGACAGCCCGGCAATCGCGGAGATCATCATGCCAATCACGGGTACGGTCAACGGAACGATCTTCCGGCGACCCAGCAAATTCACGGCGATGCCCGCCAGCGTCCACGACACGGCCGCAGGGATCCCCATTCGTCCCGGAACCACGGTCCCGCGACTTCCCCAGGGACGCCCGAACAGCAGCATTTCATCAATGCCAAAATTGAATCCGGAAGCGTGTTCCAGCAGCGTGGCCCCGGCGATCGCAATCACGATAATGCCCAGAACCGACTTACGGACTCCCGTGACAATCGGCAGCAATGCGATGCCGATCAGCACCGCCGCCAGACCGGTATTCGGCAGCATCGCAATCCCATCGCCGTCCCAATCAGACAGCCGCGACACATCCAGCACCCAGCCCGACACGGTCACGATGCCGCCGATGAGCGCAAGGCATCCGGCAGCCATCGGGAGCCAGTGCAGAACGCGCCTCATCAAAGTCTCTCTCGGTACATTGCTTCCATGCCATCCACCAGCGATCTCGTTCCTATCGAGAAGAGCAACCTTCCTCGCAGTTCAGAGTTCGCGAGCCAAATCCTTTCATCGCACTATGCGACAATGACTTAGTGTTCGGACTTTCCGCGACAGGTGCAAGCCTGCGAACATTTTCTGGCCAGAAGTCAGCACCGCAGACTGCACGTCTTTTCTGATGACAGAGTAAGCGTGAGACGGTCAACTAATAGTGCCGAGCCTATATTTTCTGAAGTGCATTCCTCGCAGCGTCAGATGGTCCACCCGGCAGCGAGCATAAGATGGAACAAGCCGACAACACAACAGACGGTTCACGTCAGACATGGGTCGTTTATCGCCAGGACGACCGTGGCAATCGCTTCGTCGTCGCGTCGGATCTAAGTCGCGAAACCGCAGAACAGTTAATCGCCCTTTACGAACAGCGAGGCCACAAGCAACACTACTGGGCTGAGGATCAGCAGGACGAATGACGCTGCTTCGCACGGGACACCGCCTGCCATGAACCAAGCACTGACGATCCTGTTATTTGGAATCGGTATGGTCGCTGCTCTCTCGCTTCAATTTGCCTATTGGGTGAAGATCGAACCGACTTTGCGCTTTCTGAAGCTGATCGACGAACCGCGGTTCGTGAGATTTTGGAGCCCCTTATTCTGGGAATACAAGAGCTATTGCGTACGAGAGGGAGAGCCGTTGACCTGGTGGTGGACCTATTGGGCCTGCTTGTGGACTGTGATCGCAGTACAGGTCGGTCTGGCATGTCTTCTCGGCTTGCCTATTGGTTCTAAACTCTGAGGATGCAGGCATCCAGATCATTCAACTCAGTGGAAGCAAGCCCGATGCTGGACAGTGTCCGCCAAGACCTGATCGTGTCGCTCGACGGTATCGAAATCGATCGGGTGCTGGAGTTCTGGCGATGGTTGATTCCGGAGACAGATCGTCCACTGTTTGCGACGGCCATGGGTGACCTGTTCCTCGAGGCCCCGGGCGGATCAATCCATTGGCTAGATATGGGTGGTGGCGAACTGCAGACCGTCGCCGCCAGCGAGGAAGAGTTTCAAATTGCCGTCACAGATGAGGAAAAGAGCAGCTTTTGGTTTGGAGCGGTGCTGATCGATCGACTCCGCGAGGTTGGCAAAGTCCTGCGCACTGGCGAGTGCTACAGCTACTGCCAATTGCCGATCCTCGGTGGAACCTATGAACCCGAAAACTTCCGAATCTATGATATCACTCATCATTTCCGAGTCTGGGGCCCGATCCGCGAACAACTGCGAGACCTGCCGGATGGCACGACGTTCGAGTTTGAGTTCGTGGAATGACGTTCCTCAAGTGCGATGAATGGCTCGGTCTGATATCCATTGAATTCAACACTCGGTGACGGAGTTGTGAATGCCACCACCAGCGTCGTTTAGTGAACTCATAGACCGGTACCAACTCGGCGAACGCGACTTCCAGGAATGCTCTCTCGATGAGGATCCAGACAATGACTTACGTGGCGCCTGCTTAGACGGCATCGACCTCTCGCACTCGTATATCGTGGCAGATTTTCGCGGCGCGAGCCTCTGCGGTGCTCGATTCTGCCAGGCGAATGTGAAGACGTGCGATTTTCGTGACGCGAATCTCTCCAACGCAAGTTTTGCAGGGGCGGCTTTGTGTGCGACGACATCCTTAGGTGCCACTCTCGACGGCGCCGGTTTTGCCGGTGCCTCAAACCATAGCTATGTCATCCAGCCGGGCGAGTATCCTGATTGGTGAGCCTTCGACGGATTGACACAGGAATGTCGCTCCTATCGACAACTACAATGAATCAAATGAATAGCAATCCGAAAGTGGAACTCGAAGCGGGGGCCAAGATCCTGGAACCAGCGCTTGCGCCGCATGGTTTTGTTTTCGCATTCCAAGATGTGGGCCATGGATCAGGTGGAGACTATGCTTGGGGCGCATACGTCCGTGGAGATCGCAGCCTGCATCTGCATCATCGTTGGGGCCTGGGAATTGTTGAGTATCACATTGGCGATCTCTGGATTGGGCATTCTGCCTATTTGAATTTCCTCAGCGTTGAGCGACAAAGCGAATTTGTCAGCTTGCCTCTGGAGTCGGGATTCGAACGCTATCACGCCCTTCTTTTAGATTTGACAAGATTCTGCGGCGACTTTGTCTACGGTCCCGCCATTGACTGGACTTTGGCGACAACTGCAGAGGTCCAGCGTCGTCACGCACGAAGCGAACAGCAGCACCCGAACGCCGTTGGCGACAACGAAAAGCGAACGCGTGCTCGCGAACTTTTCCGAGAAGGACGTTATGCCAAAGCCGTTGATCTGCTGGAGTCTCTCCTTTGTCCTGGGCGACTTTCGCGTTCAGAAATAGAGATGCTGAGAATGGCGCGGGACCGGATGAGGGACGAAGTCTAAGGGGTGCGTTTCCTGGACAACCACAATCCGGTTGACCCGGCCGTGAGTAGGGCATAGAGTTGTCCATCATGCCAAATCAGAAATCCAGTGATTCTACGCGCGTAGTCGCTTTGCCAGCTTCAACTTCCGACAAATCAGCAGACGACCAAATGATGCTGATGGCGGGGCCCGGAGGTAAGGGGTCCAGTCCGCGCAAGCCAGCACCACCCAATGGTGGAGCAAAACGTCCGGATCGGGGCCAGTCGACGAACCTGTTCTGGTTCCTGATGATTGCGCTGGTTGTGGCGATCGTTGCATTCGGGTTCTCGACCAGTTGGCGTCCTAAAACAATGACGTACAGCGACTTCAAATCGAAAGTCGCGAGCGGTGCATTGGGTCCGAATAACGTCTACGAACTGACGATCGGCCTGAAGGGGATGACGTTCCAGAACGCTCCCAAATCGAATAGCACGAGCAAACCCGCGCCCGAGCAGTATTCGGTGTCGGTCGTGGGGATGCAGGGGCAGAACGAAGCCAAGCTGACCGACCTGCTGGACGAGAATAAGATCAACTGGAAGTATGAAGAACCGCAGTCGCCCTGGCGCGATATCCTGTTCCTGTCGCTGTTTACGTTGCTCTGTGTCGGCTTTCTGTTTGTCGCATTGAGACGGATGGGCGGCCCCGGATCGGCCATCGCCTTCAGCCGCAGCCGCGGAAAACTGTACGCTCAGGAAGAACTCGGGATCACCTTCAACGACGTGGCCGGGATCGACGAAGCCGTCGAAGAACTGCGTGAGATCGTCGAGTTCCTGCGGAATCCTTCGAAGTACCAAGCCCTGGGAGGACGCATTCCACGTGGTTGCCTGCTGGTCGGACCACCTGGAACGGGAAAGACGTTGCTCGCCAAGGCTGTGGCCGGCGAAGCGGGCGTGCCGTTCTTCGGACTGTCGGGTTCTGACTTTGTCGAGTTGTTCGTCGGGGTCGGTGCGGCTCGCGTTCGTGATATGTTCCAACAAGCGGGACAACGCTCGCCTGCGATCATTTTCATCGACGAGTTGGACGCGATCGGGAAGGTCCGCAGCCACGGTTCGCCCGGTGGCGGCGAAGAACGCGATCAGACGCTGAACGCCTTGCTGGTCGAGATGGATGGCTTTAGTTCCGATCAAAGCGTGATCGTGCTGGGTGCGACCAACCGGCCCGAGACGCTGGACCCCGCGCTGATGCGACCTGGTCGGTTTGACCGCCATATCCTAGTCGATCGACCGGACATCAAGGGTCGCGAAGCGATTCTGAAAGTCCACGCAGCCAAAGTGAAGATGGACGACAGCGTCAATCTGAAGCATATCGCCAAGCTGACCGCGGGCTTTGTCGGAGCGGACCTCGCGAATTTGGTGAACGAAGCGGCGCTGCTGGCCGCACGAAATAACAAGACCGCGGTGACTCGCACCGAATTTGAAGAAGGCTTTGAACGCGTCGTCGCCGGACTGGAAAAGACAGCTCGCGTCATGCCCGAAGAGGTTAAGCAGCGAGTTGCCTGGCACGAAGTCGGTCATACGCTGGTCGCGTGCTCACTGCCGCATGTCGATCCGGTTCATAAGGTCTCGATCATTCCTCGTGGACTGGGCGCGCTCGGCTATACCCTGCAACGTCCGGAAGACGATCGACAACTAGTCACGAAGACCGAATTGTTCAATCGCATCTGCGTGCTGCTCGGTGGTATCGCAGCGGAAGACGTGGTCTATCAGGAAAGTTCGACGGGTGCGTCGAACGATCTGCAACGTGCGACCGATATGGCTCGTCGCATGATCACCGAGTTCGGGATGAGCCCCAAGTTGGGCCGAGTCCACTACAGCGAATCTCGCAGCAGTCCATTCCTGGCTGGTGCGGGAACGTCGTCCGGCTACTCACACAGTGAAGAGACGATTCGCGAGATCGACCTGGAAGTCCGTCGCATCATCGATGCCGCTTACGACGTCGCGAACGACATCTTGTCGACACGACGGCCCGTTATGGAGCATCTGACGCGTGAACTCATCGAACGCGAAACGATTGACGCCCCGATGATTCAAGCGATTCTCGACCAATACAAAACGGGCCTGCAGATCAAGCCCGGAACCTATGTCGAAACGATTGCCCCACCTGGACCGACAAGCGAATATCGTCCAGATCCGGGGATGCACGGCGACAGTGCTCAAAGCGGCTGAACGTTGAGACGTTCGCGAGGGCGGTCCGTCACGGGTGCAGTCGTTAACTGGTGGAAGGCATCGAATAACGGGGTGCCACGGTTTTGGAGTCCTCGACGGAGTCCTCGACAAGGCCGTGTCTTTTGAGTCCTTGGAGAAGAGGTTGTCAGAAACTCCGCGAAACCGATTTCAACATTGACTGATTCTGGTGACCTCCAGATCCATGATGCTGTATTGAGGAAGAGCACGACCTTGTCGAGGACTCCAAAATCGTGGCACCCTGAGATTTCTGCTCCACA
>DASYEA010001016.1:0-1744 GCA_036499265.1 Schlesneria sp.
AACACCGCGACCGGATCGCGGCGGAGCTCGCGAATCCAGGGATCATCGTGGTCGAGGAAAGTGAAGAGGTTGGCGCGCAGGAGGCTGCCAATCGGAAAGAGGCTGAGATAGTCGATCCGGTTGGAGACGCCAGCGCCGTAATAGGTGAGCGCTTGAAACGCCGCCGCCCGCTGCGTCTTCGGAGCGAGCGTGAAGCCGAAGGATATCGACTGCTTCTCCGCGATGACACGGCGGCTGATGCCCAGCTTGTGTCGGAGCGAGTCGGCCATTCCCGTTGCCAGGATGATCAAGTCGGCCTGGACCGAGGCGCCGCTCGACAACGACACCTGCTGCATCTGCGGGCTGGTCTGAATGTCGACGACTTCGTCGATGATGCAATTGACCGATGTCGGAAGTTGTGCGCGAGCAACACGCACGATGTCTTCGTAAAGGATGCCAAAATGCTGATCGCGACTGCGATCGACAATGCTGCCCGCACGAACGTTGAGAATGTCCCGGAACGGGGTTGCTTCTGCGGCAATCGCGTCAAGAATTCCAAGCTTGCGCATCAGGTCGACCTGCCGACCCGCAATCTTTTCAACACGAAACTGTTTTGGGTAGGTCTTATGCTTGTCGATGAGCGAAACCTGGTGACCGGCCCGCGACAGTGCGACAGCGGCGAGGGAACCGCTCAAGCCGGCGCCGATGATTGCAATGCGCGCGCTCTTGGGTGTTGCAGACATGGGTAGCGTTTTATGGTCGGTGAATGTCATGTGATTTTTCTGTGAAATGCCTTTGGACTTTGTCGTCTCCACGGCGGTCGATTTCTCAGGAACTTCCTCACGGATAATTTGGGATCGAGAATGTCGGCTCTTGATGTGTTGTGCAGATTGCAGTCTGCACCGATGCGTTTCGCGGCATCGTGCCGGAATGAAGGCCCAGCTCCTCGATATAACGCTTGCCGATGGTTTCGAGGGAGAAGAGCCGAAGGTGCTCCTTCAACTCCTCCGACATGGCTGGCTTGGGAACATTCAGCTTGGCAACGATGGCTTGCGCGAGCGAATCGACATCGCCAACTCGAACAAGCGTGCCGTAGCGGCCGTCAGACAGGATCTCTCTGGGACCATGGGGGCAATCCGTACTGATCACCGGCGTTCCGCAGGCGAGAGCCTCCACAATGACATTGCCAAAGCCTTCGGCGAGTGACGAGAGGACAAAGACGGCCGCGTGCCGCATGTAGGCGAGAGGGTTAGTTGCATATCCAAGAAAATGGACATGGGGGGCAATGCCGAGTGAACTCGCCAAACCCTGCAATTCTTCGCGGTCGCCACCCTCGCCCAGGATGACGAGATGCGAAGGCCGTTGCTTGACGACACGAGCAAATGCTTGCAGCAGATGCGTGTAGCCCTTCTGCTTCTCCAAGCGGCCCACCGCAAGGACGAACGGTTCTCCGGGCTTGATCGATGGCGGCAGTACGGGCGTCTGTTCGGCCTGTGCCTCAAAACCGTCGTGAATGATCGGATTGTAGATGCGGCGGATCGGCTTCTCGCCAAGGCCCGGCAGGCGGCGGAGCTGTTCCTTCAATCCGTTCGACACCGCGATGAACGCGTCAGCGGCGTGGAACGTAGACACAATGGCTGCCGTCACGGGCCAGCGATGCATCTGCAATGGCAACCTGCCCGGCTCCGACAGCGAGTTGTCGAGACGAACGAGCAGCCGGTGACGATGAGAGCTCAGCATCTTCCCGATGCACGAGATGATGTTA
>DASYEA010001017.1:0-4088 GCA_036499265.1 Schlesneria sp.
CTGTGAGCAGACGCACTATGGCGTCGATCGTTCGACCGGAACGTCAGGATGACTCATCAGATCGTTACGCGCTTCCTTCAAACCGACAGCGGGTTTCTGATTAGTTATTGTTAAATGGGAGCCTGACACGGGTCTTGCGCGTGGTCAAAATTCGCTAATCGTCTGATGAATTCTCATTCTGGAACAATAGCAATCAGTTCAACACCGACTCGGTGCTGTACGGCACAGGTCACATCAGTTGATCTGCAGCAAAGTTTCTGCCAGCAGAGCCGAAGACCCTGAATGAGATGTCGTCTGAATCGTGTGCGGCCGCACTCTGCGGATGGCGCACGTGAAGTCGCAACGCCATACAGAGTCGCATCGTTCTATGTCGTGATGACCAAATCTCTTGGTGAGACTGGCGAACTCTGGTCAGGTGCGCATCAAACGCTGGTGGCCGTTTTGTCGTGGGGTCGCGAAAAATAGGCGGCATAACTACGACGCGATGCGGACGATATCCCTCGCTTTCTAGTCTCTCGGCATCTCACTTGCGTACGAGTGCTTTCGCGAATTGAGCCGACTCTTCCCATAAAACCTCATTGCCGACAAGTGAGCAGGATGTAACCAGATGATTGCGACATATCACAGCCAAGCCTTTCATAACCAGATGCAATCGACGCCCTGGAGCGCGGATCAACTCTATGATTTTGAACTCCCCGAAACATCTGTAGAAACCGTTTTAGACGAGGGTCTGACGGCGACTCAGATGGATGCAGAAGACCGTGACCGCATCCTGAATCATTTGCGTCATTTGACGGTTTCCAGCTTGAGTAGCTTTGAGGAAATCGCATCGTCGGCGACGGACCTGCATTTGAGTTCTTTCGCCGATGTCGTCGTCCGCCAGCGGACCGCGCAGCAACACGCTTTGTATGAAGTCCTGGGCTATTCCTCTGCCAATGATGAAGATGAGCTCACGGAGAGCCTATCTGCGCTGCGTTCGCTATGGCGTGGCGCGATCTGGAATTTGGAGCAAGGCCATCGGGGTTTATTCCTTGAGTATGCGGAACGAGCGGAGTCATTACTGGAAGAGGCATATCTCTCCACGGCGCAGGCCTTAGGTGATGATCCGCTGGCCGGCGAAATTCGTGACTATGCGATCATGGTGTGCGGTTCACGAGCTTTGATTGAGGAGCTTGCCGACAGCATGACGCGACATGTTCCCGGTCGATTTCGAGATAGCCGTTTGCAGTCACGTGAGGCATCGAAGCGGCCGAGCGAGTGGGTTGATGAAGTCACACTCGGCAGACCCCGGACGACGGTGGCGCGCAATAGTGATAGCCAAAAAATTGTCGCGAAGACTCGCCGTGTCAGCAACGTGATGCCGCGGGTTGGTGGCGCGAAAAAGCAGAACTGGGATCGGACGCAGCCGGCTCGGGCAAAACCGACTATGAAAGCAAGAGAAATGAGCCGGGCGAGTAGTAAGTCTGGTGCGCGATAAACGAGGTCCTACGTAGGGCCGGCTTCAGGTATCGAATCTGTTTCGATGATCCACCGTGTGGGTCAATTGTCCTATCAGGAAAGGTGAGTCCAATGAAGACATTCCTAAGTGGTTTGGCCGCGGCGGCACTGGCGATGACAATCGGATGCACTCAGGCGACGCCAGGTGGACCAGGTGTTACGGCGGCTCCAAACAGCAGTGGCGGCACGACCACGGTTGCAAAGAAGCCAATCATCGGCGAGGCCGATGATACCTTCAAAATGAATACTCCGGTCTTGGCAACTCGCGTGACTCAAGGCGAATCGGCGACTGCAAAAATTAGTGTCAGTCGCGGAAAGAACTTTGATGAAGACGTTGCCCTGACGTTTATGGACGTTCCTAAGGGCGTGACATTGACCCCTGTGACACCAATGATCGCGAAGAGCGACAAAGAAGCCACGATCGACGTTCAAGCGGCTTCAGATGCCGCAATCGGGGAATTTACCGTCAAGGTGTCGGGCCATCCGGAAAAAGGTGCCGACGCGACCAGCGAATTGAAGTTGACCATTCTTGAGAAGAAATAGTCCTCAACGGACTTGGATGATCCGTGCAAGCTGCCGCTTGTACGCGGGGGGTTTATTCTCTGTTCTATTTGAAGGATTTATGGAGATGAAACGCACGTTCCTGACATTTTCTCTGCTTGTTGCTGGAACAAGTCTGTTGATGGGAAGTTCAGACGCGGAAGCTCGCGGTCGCTGCTGTTGTCGCGGGCAACGGTATCAATCTGCCTACTATCAGCCGAACAATGCTTGTGCAGCCAACGGGACAACCACGACGACTCCTTACGCCACCGTTGATCCCAATGCCGCGCCAGCGAATCCGGCACCGGTTCCTCCTGAGGAAACTGCTCCACCACAACAAGCTCCAGCAGCACCAGCTCCTGGAACGTGATCGAATTCTTGTGGGCCGAAAACGTCCCCTCTGGCTGCGCGAATGAGTGGGGTCGGCGGAAGCGAAAGCAAGCCGCTGTCCCACTAATCGCGCAGCCATCCGTTTTTTGATTCTTGAAGCTCATCGACGAGCTTGTGCATCATCCCGAAAGGATCACGAAAATGGTCACACAGGCGCAAGCAAAGCAGCAGATTGAACGAGGATTTCTGATTCACCTCGGCGTTTACGTCCCCGTCGTGGCGGGGCTGATTGCGCTCAATTTCACCCGTAACCCCGACAAGCTCTGGTCATTATGGGTCGCTGCGGGTTGGGGGCTGGGTATCGCACTGCATGGGACCCTCGCGTACCTGGCTACGCCGGTACGAGCGATTCAACGGACAATGCATCGAATGGAGGAGCGCCAAGAACGCAAACAGCACCGACATAAGGTGCAACAGGCAGGGTAACGATCGCAGTTTCTCTGCGCATGTGATTCCGGAGGAGTCCAATGAACATCCCATCCACAGTCGACCGCACGCCCCAGCATACTGCGGCTCATGTGAATCGCGAGATTCGTTTTCGAACCGAGCAAAGTATTGCGCGTTGTGCGGCCGCCGGTCGCAACTCGATCAATAATCGTCTCGATGAACTCGATGACGAATGGGACGTGGAACGCACTTTGGAGGCGACGGCCGCTTCGTCCTTCCTGCTGGCGCTGCTGCTCGGGGCGTCTGCCGGCTGGTTCTGGCATTTCGTCGCGGCCGTGATCGCGGTCTTTTTACTACTACATGCGGTCCAGGGATGGTGCCCGCCAGTAGCACTCTTCCGACAATTTGGATTCCGCACCGCCTCGGAAATCGACTACGAACGCTATGCTCTGAAGTCGATACGCGGGGACTTCGATGTCCTCGTTGCTGAAGGGCCAGCGACGGCCGAGCAACTGGTCGAGACCATGCGTCGATAGCTATTGGCAAAGCCTATCGACGCATCGCCAACCGTTACTTCGTGAGTTGGGTGTCGGTGAGCAATCCGAAGTGATAGACACTATGGGCACCGAATTGCGAGGCGATCGCGGCGACGGCAGCGGCTTCATTTTCGTCATCCACTTTGACGCTAACAACCGAGTGCCCTTGATTCAGCTCGATGGAACATTGCATCAGGAAATGCTCTGAGCTTTCGCCCCAGGTTGAGCCTTCCATCATGCGGTTGATAAGGTTGATGCCATCTTCGCCCTGAAAGACAAGCTGCTTCGATGTGCTGAAGCCACCGGCGGCAAGGGCTGATGTAAGGCGGGTGCAGGCGAGATCGGAGTCCACGACCCCGATCGCATGGCCTTGCAGTTTGGGTAATTCCTGACCGTGATCATATTCTGGTAGCTTGGGCATGATGATTCTCCCTTTGGAGGCAAATAGGCTGTGAAACCACGACTTCATCGCACGAAGGGGCAAATGTCATGCCCCTACTCAGGCCTCTGTTGATTACACATAATTCCTTCTACTTCTCTGGTCCGAATTCGAGCCAGGCCGCTGAGTAGTCGAGCATTCTTCTTAGTCCGATCCAGATTGGCAGGGGACCTGTCGGCTTTTCTGAGGGGCGATTGTTATAGCCGCCCAAGTGAGCGATCAAGGCCATGAATTCACCGAGCGATGGCGGGTGTTTGGGAAGTGGCTTTTTCTGGACGATCCGCCACACCGGCTTCCAT
>DASYEA010001018.1:0-2303 GCA_036499265.1 Schlesneria sp.
CAGCGATCGCGACACGCCGCATCTGGGCTGCGTCATTGGCAAGTATCGTCCGAGTCCATCGGCGATCCCCTCGTGCATTGCGATGCCCTGGATCGTCTCGCATCCAGCGGCCCCCGGAGGCATGGCACCGGGGCAGCATGCGGGCTGGTTCGGTCATCAACACGATCCGTTTCTGGTGACAGGCGATCCCAATCAACCCGGTTGGAGAGTTCCCGGCTTGTCTCTGATTGATGGCCAATCGCCAGAACGACTGGGGTCTCGGCAGGCTCTGTTGCAGGCGATGAATCACCAGCAACGCCTGGCCGAGCAAGCGGGCCTGATTGACCAGCAGACGTTGCAGCAACAACAGGCGTTCGGCCTGCTGACCTCAGCCACCGTGCGTGGTGCGTTCGACCTCCAGCAGGAAACGGCAGAAACGCGGGATCGCTATGGCCGTCATATTCACGGTCAGTGCGCGCTGCTCGCTCGTCGGTTGATCGATCACGGTGTGCCGTTTGTCACTGTGAACTGGCACAACGACGGGCAAAACTTCTGGGACACGCACGGCAACAATTTCAAGCGGTTGGAGAATGACTTGATCCCGCCTGCCGATCGAGCATTGTCGGCCTTGCTGGAAGATTTGTCTCAATCAGGAAAGCTCGATGAGACATTGATCGTCTGGGTCGGCGAATTCGGTCGCGGCCCCAAGATCAATGGCAGTTCCGGTCGCGAGCATCATCCTCGTTGCTACACCGGCCTAATGGCAGGCGGCGGCATCCGCGGCGGTCAAATTTATGGCGTGAGCGATCGAATTGGTGAATACCCCGCCGAGAAACCCATCGCGCCTCAGAACCTGACTGCGACGATGTACCACGCGTTCGGATTCGATCCCGCCACCAAGCTGCACGACACGCTGGGCCGCCCCTATCAGCTTTACGGTGCGAATCCGCTCGTCGAGTTGTTCTAGTCAGCGTAGGTTATGCTTCAGCATAATTCTTCAGTTCGACCTACAATGCCGTGCCTGACCTTTAGCATGCACTGGCGATGAGCCATAAGTGTGGCGAATGTATGGAAAGAGTTGTGCTGAAGAATAACCTACAAGATCCCGCGCGACGCCGCGAAGAACAGCCGTGGCATTGACCAGATCGCAATAGGATTGCCGACCGAATTTATACCGGTGACCGTGTTGCATATTTGTCGAATGAGAGAGTTTCGCATGACACTTCACAAACGCGGTCGCTTTCACTACGGAGATGCTCAGCCTGATATTCGCGAAGAGTTATTGCGATACAGCGAGCTGAACGGTTACGTTGCACACTACTTTGCGGATTCGATTTGCAAGTGCGGCGGCCGGCAGTTCGCCCTTGCTCTTGACGATAATGAAGGGGCGGCGGCACGGACTTGCCGCATCTGCGAGACAGAACATCCCATCGGCGGTAGCGATGACTACATGGCGGACGCGACACTCGACGAATGCGCTTGCCCTTGCGGACAAGAGGTATTCGAGATCACGGTAGGAGTATCGCTATACGAGGGGAGCGAAGATGTGAGGTGGTTATACATTGGCTGCCGCTGCCCGATTTGCGGTCTGACGGCCACCTACGGCGATTGGAAATACGAGTTCAACGGATATCGAGAACTGCTTGCTCGGGCTTGATTAACGTTGACCGACAGCGAAACACACCGAGGCAGCAGTTGTGCTGAAGCACCAACATCCTCACCGTAGATCACGTCGGTGGCGGCAACGGATAAGGTTCGGGATCGCTGTCTTCCATCGGGGCCGGGGCGGGTGGCAGTGGCAGGTCACCTTGAGTCGTTTCGTCGGGTGCGACTTCGATCGTTGTCTCGCTGGTGTCTGCTTGCGGCACTGGGTCTCGGCGACGACGGGGGCCTGTGGGGCGGGCGTCGGCCAAGGGGCTTGCCGCAGGGTTGGTGAAGGCGAGGACATAGTCGTTCACGCCGGGTGTGCGTTTAGCAGCCTCCATCATTTCGCTGCCGCGGGGGTCTTCGTTGAAGTAGAGCAACAGGCCCAGCAGGAACAGGCGGTCGGTGTCTCGGAGGTCTTCTTGAGTCCACGCCGCAACAACCGGCATCACTTGCGATTCCCAGGTCTTCACATCGCCGCCGAAGATCGTCGACAACGTGTCGCCCGATTGCGGTAAGGTGGGATCTAAGTCGATGCTCTTTTTGAATTCTCGAATGGCTGACGAGTACTGCTTGAGAGCGGTGAATGTCAGGGCCATGCGGAAGTGAGATTCTGGTCGTTCGGGGGCCAGATCGACGGCGTTTTTGTAATTGACGTAAGCCTGCGGCCAGAAATTTTG
>DASYEA010001019.1:0-4596 GCA_036499265.1 Schlesneria sp.
CGTTTGGAAAACCATGAATGGCTGATGCGGCCAGCATCAGGCACAGGTGAGACAATACTAAAGAGGTCACCGTCAACGTTGGCTGCGTCAATCAGGTGGACCGGAGTATAGTCAGCCGAAGCGCCGATGACACCTGATCGACGATCCCGTCTCCCATTCCCGAAGGTGGGATTTTAGCTAGCTCATCAGCGGCGTGACAATCTTTCCTGCCGAGACTGGCAGCGGTCTGTTGAGCTTATCGCGAACTTCGGTATGCGGGTCGATACCGAGCAACGCGAAGACCGTTGCCGCGAGATCGTCCAGCAGGACGGGATCCTTGTCCGGGTAGGCGGCCTGTTTATCCGAAGTGCCATAGACGAATCCCTTCTTCGCGCCACCACCAGCCAGCAGCACCGTGTAACACTGCGGCCAGTGATCGCGGCTGATGTTGTCGTTGATCTTGGGCGTTCGACCGAATTCCCCCATCCAGACGATCAGCGTTTCATCAAGTAATCCGCGTTCCTTCAGATCCAGGATCAATGTCGGCAATGTCTGGTCGGTGATTGGCAACTGATAGTCACCCAGAATCGGATACATCCGCGTATTGTCGAAACCATGCGTATCCCAACCTCCGGTTGTTGTTCTCCCGCCGATGTTGTTGGCAAAGTACACGTTGACGAACTTCACGCCGGACTCGACCAAACGCCGAGCCAACAGGCAGCTTTGTCCGTAGGTCGTCCGTCCGTAGCGATCGCGAACCGATTGCGGTTCGGCAGACAAGTTGAATGCTTCGCGAACGCGAGACGAATTCAGCATCGTCAGCGACTTCTCATAGTAGGCATCCAAGCCACGAGCGGCAACCGAATGATCCAGCATGCGCGTCTGGCTGTTGACCAGTTGCTGGATCGATCGTCGATCCTGCAACCGCTGCGTCGTCAGCCCGCTCGGAAGGCTCAATTCAGGCAGCGAAAAACTGGCATCGTTGGGATCAGACGTGATCAGCAATGGATCGTGAGCTTTTCCAAGAAAGCTGGCGTGCTGACCAGGCGTCACCTCACCGTCACGAATGATGTGAGGAAACGCGACGAACGAAGGCATCCCGTCCGAAACCGGTGCCAGTGTGTCGACCAGCGAACCGTATGCCGGAAACAGGTCCAGAGTGTCGCGCAGGCGAATATCGTCCAGCGGCGGCGCATGGCCCGTCAGCGCATAGTACGAGGCCGAATTGTGATTCTTCATCGTGTGATAGACGGTCCGCACCAGCGAGACCTCATTCATCACGGCCGCCATCTTGGGAAGCTGATCGCAGATCCGAATCCCGGGGGCAGCGGTATCGATCACCCCGAAATGACTGCGAACCCCTGCCGCAGCTTCGGGCTTCGGATCGAATGTGTCGAGATGGCTCGGTCCACCGAACTGATACAGAAAGATCACCGATTTGGCGTGGGCAGGGCGGGTTCCAATCACGTCGCCTGCTTGCAGCAACTTCGGCATCGTGACGCCCAGCATGCCTAGTCCGCCAACGGAGAGCGCTCGGCGGCGAGATATCGGATTGGCGTTCATTCAGTCTCTCCAGTCGGCCAGCTTAGCGTCGCAATAGGAATTCGTGCGAGTTCAATAGTCCCCAAACCACATCCTCGACGGCGATTCGTCGTGATTTGGCCGCTTCGATGTATTGGCAAGTCTGCTTCAACTCGTCAGTCGTCGGAGCCCGCGTGAGTGCCGTCCAGAATAGCTCCGTGACCAAGCCCGGCGTCTCAGCATGCGATCGCATCAATGCCTCGATTCGATTGTCCTTATCCGCCAGCATCTGATTCACCAGCGATCCGCTGACGAGTTGAAATGTTTGCGTCAGCGTCGTTTCATCAGACCGTTCGCAATCGCACGATTGCAGACGCGGCGGTTTGCCGAACACCGCCAGGAATTGATCTGCAGAGGAACTTGCACTTTCCCGGCGACGCACCAACCGCGTGGCCGGCAACTGAGTCGCTCGGGGGCCGATCGGATACCCTGAAAACTTCAGCGGCACATCCAGGACCAGGCTGGTCGCGTCGAGCAGCTGTTCGGCAGTATGTCGTCGCACGAGAGCATGACTGAAATTCGCTTCGTCTTCGCGGTTCGTCGCATTCGGGTCGGACTCGGCCTGGTACGTATTCGAATTCAGAATCAGGCGAAGGAGATGCCGCAGATCGAACGCAGCATGTGATTCTGTCGAATTGCCTGGGGTGCGAAGTTCCTGACAGAGTAGTTCCAAGAGTTCCGGATTCGCGGGCGGATTCGTCGCTCGGAAGTCGTCGACGGGATCAACGATGCCGCGTCCCATGACCTGTTGCCAAGTTCTGTTGGCCAACAACTTCACGAAGCGATCATTCTGCGGTGAGGTCAGCCACTTGGCGAGTTCGACTAATGGGTCGACTTTCGCACCAACTTGATCTTTGGCACCCAGAAACTGCGCCGGCCGAGTGGCATCGGTACGTGGATCCTTCGCATCGCCTTTCGCACCTAAATAGACAATCTGCTCGCCGTCGAATTCGTGTTTGTCATTGGTATCGCGGCGATTGTTCTCAAGGATTTTGTAGTCGACCCGAGCAAACACGCTGCCCCAACTGTAGTAGTCGTCCTGCGTCCAGCGATCGAACGGATGATTGTGACACTTCGCGCACTGCAGGCGAGCCCCCAGAAACAACTGGCCCGCCGCTTCGGAACGTTCAAAGGGATCGCGGAGTGCGCGGTAGAAGTTAGCGGGCGGGACTTCGTAGGTGCTACCGCGAGCGGAAATAATCTCACGCACAATTTGATCGAGCGGCTTATTCGTGGCGAAAGCGTCCCGCAGCCAGCCGTGGAAGTTTTCGACCCCCTTGCGATCCAGCGTCTTCTCTTCCACTCGCAACAGGTCGGCCCATTTCAAAGCCCACCAGTCGGCGAATTCAGGACGCTCTAGAAGTTCATCGATAAGTGTGGCTCGCTTGGTCGGGGACGAATCGCCGACGAATTTGCGAGCCGCTTCGGCTGTCGGTGGGATGCCGAGCAAGTCTTGATACAACCGTCTGATGAACGTGGCATCGTCGCTTGGTGGTGACGGATTGATTTGCAGTCGTTGCAGTTTCGCATAGACACGGGTGTCGATGGCATTTGCCGGGGCGGGAGCATTCCAGGCGAATCCTTGGCCGCCTCGCAAGAATGCCAGTCGTACGGGAACCTGCTGGTGCAGGTAGCGGACCAAAACGGTCGTCTCGCCGACTTGCAGTCCGCGGACAGACCCCCCAGGCGAAATCTCCGCAATCGGATTCGAGATCTCATAGACTGCTCGCGAAGTCACGTCGCGTTTCGACCCATCCGAGTATACGGCGGTTGCGGAGAGCTGGACCTGCCATTCTTTGGTCTCGCTTAAGAACTCTTCGCGAGGCGACACGATCAGGTCGACCATTTTCTTCGCGTCGGCAGGATCATCCGGCGTGCCGCTGGCAATCCAGTCTCGCAGAATCTGGTACTCGGCCGATCCGACTTCGAATCGCCGTCCCCCTTCGTGAGCCACCTGCATCGTTGGCTTCAGCAGCAACAGGCTTTGATCGGGCTGGCTGGGGTTTGTTCGCCTCGTCAGCCAATCACGGGTCAATACGATGTAATCGCGAGCAGGATCTTGCCCGCGCAGCGAGATCTGGAAGCCCCCCTTCCCACGAGCGTTTCCATGGCAGGTCCCGAGATTGCAACCTGCCTTGGACAGTGCTGCCATGACGTCGTTGCGGAACGAAACCTCTTCACCGGCGTGAGTGGTGCCGCACATCAGCACGACAACGGCCAAGAGAACGACACTAAATCGACAGGCGATTCGCGCAGTGGAACCCCTCTGTGAGGTTGGCGAATGCGACTGCATGGTTGAACGCATGGCGAAGTCACCGGTGAGAGAGCATCACGGCGGGATCCTAACAATCGGCAGGGCGGAGCCCGAACCCGGTCAAGTGTACGATTTGAGCGAACCAATCGGAAGTCTTTGTTGGAAGCGAGCGGATGGGTACAGCCGTTTCGAGGTGGTCCATTGAGGGCAAAAGCGGAGATGTACAGGCATCATTGGGATCTGTTTCCTTACGATTTGGCAGTGTTTGTCAGTCCATGGCAGGGTTTTGAGGGGGGTGAAGATTTTCTCTCACGGAGGCACAGAGTCGCGGAGAGAGGAAAGCTCGAGGTCACCGGTGTGAGCTGTCGAGGCCACGCTGGCGATCAGGGGTTGATCGGTGGGTGTGACGGTGGGTCGTCATGTGGTCGCATTCTCCTTTCTGTGTGCAGTCAGTTCCGAACACGACGAGCCGGCGCGGCTGTTGAGCTGCGTGTAGGTGTTTTCATTAAGTTATTTTGCGAAGCTGCTTTTGGTCAGTGGGGCTGTGTGTGTTTGGGCCAGTGGGCTAACACCCACCGCTCAGGAAGGCACCACGGAACGTGGCCTAGTGTCCCGTCCAGTCTAAATTTTCGGGTAGAGTCGCTTTAATTTTATCCGTGCTTTCTCAATCGTGAATTGCCAGTCGACGGCTCTTTGCCGGGTATTTGTTCGGTCAGCCCAGGCGGCGATTTCCGATTGCAGAACGGTAATGTCGCCGATGCGACGGTTGGACAAGCATTGAC
>DASYEA010001020.1:0-1510 GCA_036499265.1 Schlesneria sp.
CTGCGAATCAGGGTTATATTCGCTGACGATCTGGCCGGTCTGGGCGTCGATCACTATCGACGAGTATTTTGCCGCCGAAGCGTTCGCGGCAAAGCCGACGACAACCGCCAGGGCGGTCGAGACGGCTACAAGACCCAAGCGCCAGAATCCGCTTTTCACCATGAAACCACAACTCCTACTGTCAAACATCCCGAGTCAAGCGAAGATAGGTTACTAAATCATTGATGTAACGTAAAGAACTACGACGCCGCGCTTCGGACATTTTTTTACCCAAAAGCCATCATTTGGGCACGTTTTGTACCCATTTACGGGATGTGAGTTGTGAAGCTTTGACGCAGCGCACAAAATCCCGCCTCGAATTTTGAGTTTAGGTCAGAATTGCTTATATTGCGTTGCACCATCTTACGTTAGGGGCACTCTCATGCCGCGAAAATCGGTCAAATCGGTCAAATCGGTCCAACCCATGGCGCCTACGGCGATTCCCGAGCCGCAACCGGCCACACCCGAGGCGCCCATGCAGGCCCCGGCCGCGATTGGCGTGGGTATCGAGGCGATCGGCCGCGAAGTCACCGACTACGCGCAGGCTTCGTTCGAGAATGCCGGCGGGACATTCCGGGCGCTGCTCGATGCACGGACTCTGGAGGACGTGATCCGGCTGCAAACCGACTTGGCGACGCGGAATTTCGCCGACTGGTTCGCGACCACCGCGAAACTGTCCGAACTCGGCCTGTCGCTGGTCAGTGCTAGTGTCGATTCGTGGGGCGCGCGTTAGGATAAGCGATGTTTTGTCGTCGATGGTAGGGAGCCCGTGAGCGGTTTAAACCGGCCGATCGGCGGGTTTCACGTGCGGTTATCCGGTTCTATGAGGCCGCGTTTCGTTCTCGCGGCTTAACGCTGCGTTTGCGATGCCATCTTACTCTTCGCACGCGCGCCGCCCACTTCCCCCGTTTTAATGACAGTGCATAACTCAGAAACGGCTTTGCCCTGGGGCAAGAGAGACCATATCATGAGGACGCCGGTTTGTTTTTCCCACGTAATAGGGTGTTTGGCCGACTGGGTGGCATGAGCGACATCGACAAGCGCAACGGGACCGAGGGTCCCAACACGGGTGTGATCGTCAAGCCGAAGGCGAAGACGAAAAAACCCGCGATGTATAAAGTCCTCATGCTCAACGATGACTACACGCCAATGGAATTCGTGGTGCATATCCTCGAACGGTTCTTCAACAAGAACCGCGAGGAGGCGAATCGTATCATGATGCATGTCCATCGCCGCGGTGTCGGCGTGTGCGGTGTCTATACATACGAGGTGGCGGAGACCAAAGTGACCCAGGTGATGGATTTCGCCCGTCAGCATCAACATCCGCTACAATGCACGTTGGAGAAAGACTAGCGACTATCTGGAGAAGCCGAGCCTCTCAGCCACAGCAACAGGAATACGACGTCAATGTTGTCGCGTAATCTCGAAAAGACCCTGCATCGCGCTCTCGCCTACGCCAATGAGCGTCGGC
>DASYEA010001021.1:0-5174 GCA_036499265.1 Schlesneria sp.
TCGAAAAAGGTCGTCGGTTCTTCGCGACCGCTATGAGCTCGCATCAGGTCACGAACGAACGTCGCCCCCAGGTGCCCCCCTTCAGCAACCGGATGAGCCAATCCTGTTTCCGCATCAGAATGCAGGATGACCTCTGGTTCCGAATTCTTCAGTTCGACTTTACGGACCACCTCCTGCAATCGCCGTGACACGACGTAGGCGTCCGGCAAACGCTTATCCGGGCTTTTCTCCAGCAACTGGCAGACGATGTCATTCAGCCACGAAGGGATCTCTGGAACATAATTTCGCGGTGGATCAAACGTACCGAACCGTTGTTTCTGCATGATCTCGGCAGGGGTGCCGCTGGCAAATGGAGGCTGCCCAACCAGCATCGTGTACAGCACGGCCCCCAGTGAATAGATGTCGCTGCGACGATCCGCGCGACGCCCCTCAACTTGCTCCGGAGACATGAACTCGGCGGTTCCAATGATCGCGCCGGTCATCGTCAACTGCTCTGCTGCAAAAACCTGCGCGACACCAAAGTCGGCGATCTTGATTGTGCCATCGTTGGCAATCAACAGGTTCGACGGCTTCAAATCGCGATGGACAACTCCCACGTCATGCGCATGCTTCAATCCGGCGCAGATCTGAGTCGTCATCGATATCGCTTCTTGCCAGGGGATGCGCCGATCACGACGCAAGCGCCCCGTCAGCGTATCCCCCTCGACATATTCCATCGAATAGTAGTAAGTCTCGTTGTCGTCTGTGCCACTCTCAAAAAACTTGACGATATTGGGATGGCTCAGCCGACGAATCGCTTCGATTTCTCGATTGAATCGCATCACGAAGCCCTCTTCGCGAGCAAGTGACGCGGGCAATACTTTGATCGCGGCTCGCTGCTTGGTCTCTTCGTGGATCCCGACATAGACGGTCCCCATCGCGCCAGCGCCGACCTTGCGATCGATCAGGTAAGGTCCAATTCGGACAGGGTGCATGAAATGAAGCTCGGAAGGGAATTCCAGACATTGATGATTGGTCAACGATGGTCGATTCTGCGGAAATCTGCCAACGTCGGCAGAATTATATCATCTGTCACGCCGGTACTAGCGATCCAGTTCCGCCAGAATCGAACGGTTCCGCGACAATTCACAAGCTGGTGCATTGCTACCTCATCACTCCCGCGCAGACGCGAATCCAGTCATTCCGCAGCAAGCGATCACCAGCAATCGTCGTGTTCATACATCTGCCGTCTCTAGATTCCGGTTAATCCCCAATCACGCGAGTAAGCAACCGTTCCTCTGCGGCGAAGAACTCACGGCACAGCGACGATTGCTGATCAAGAAGTACCAGCGGCGCGTAAACAATCATTGCGCATGACTCGACAGCGGGGGTATAGAGGCCGGTCATGCGTAGAATCTTGACTGTGGGCACCGCGCTCACAAAATATCCCAACGGCAGCAGAATAGATGCGGCGAGCGCCAACCCCCATCGATTTATCGTCGGCGGGAACATCAACACGAATCGACGGCGCCCTAATCGCAGCGACAGGCGTACAGACATCCAACCACGTCGACCTGTCATCAGGGTGTCTCTGCAGGGTGCCAATCCAACAGTTGAAACTCGACTTTTTCGCGACCTTGAAATCGATTGATCGTCGGTTGGAAACAGATCGAAATGGCCCCGCCAAGCTGATTCAGTTCATCGGCCCATTCCCCTTTGCCGAACGCCACTCCGCGAATCGATTCACCGAACTGCCGGACTTGAATCGAAAGATGCCGCTCGCCTTCTCCCATTTTCTTGGCGGCGACCAGCGTCACATTACTCGCCACAAACACCGGACGTGAATTGTGAGCTCCAAATGGACCTAATCTTTCTAAGTCCGAAATCGCCTTAATACTAAGATCGGCCAGCCGGATTTCAGCGTCAATCGCCAACTCGGCCTGACCCGGCAATACCTGATGGTTCTCGGCAACGAATTGACTGAACGCGACGCGAAAGGCATCGATTCCTGCCGGCTCAATTTTCAATCCCGCTGCCGCATGATGCCCACCGAATCCAACCAGCAAGTGTCTGCAGGCGCTGAGTCCCGAGTGGAGATTGAATCCCGCGAACGATCGACCGCTACCCTGAGCAAGACCATTGACGCCGTGGATTGAAATCATGATCGCGGGACGCTGGAAATGTTCGGCCACTCGGCTGGCCACGATTCCGATCACACCCGGATGCCATTCCTCATGAGCCAGTACCAGGGCTCGCTGATCCTGCCATTCAGGGCGTTCCGCGACCAGTTCCTTGGCCTGCTTCAGCATTCGCCGTTCAACAGTCTGCCGGTTTCGATTGAGTTCATCGAGATACGTGGCCAGCGCCTGGGCTCGCTCTGCATCACTGGTAGTCAACAGTTCCACCGCCAGGCGCGCTTGTCCCAGGCGACCCGCCGCATTGATTCGGGGAGCGATGGCGAAGGCGATATCTTCCGCTTGCAGCGCGGGGCGTTCCGACAGCCCGGCGATCTTCATCAACGCTTTCAGACCGGGACTCGATCGCTCGATCAGGCTCGCCAGCCCGAAATGAACCAGGACGCGGTTCTCATCAATCAACGGAACAACGTCGGCAATTGTCCCAATTGCTGCGAGACCGATAGCGCTTAGCAGAAACTCTCGCATCTTCGGAGATGCTCTCTTACCGTCACCCAGACGAGCACAGATGGCCCAGGCCAGCTTGAAGGCCACACCAACTCCGCAGAGTTCCCCAAACGGATATTCACCGGGCAGACGCGGATGAACTAACACGGTGTCGACCGGAAGCGAATCTGCAAACTGGTGGTGATCAGTAATGATCAACTCAAGACCCAACTCGCGAGCGAGGGCCGCTTCCGCAACGCTCGTGATACCGCAATCGACAGTCACGACCAGTCGAGCAGGATCTTCCGCGTGCAGTTGCCGAATGGCATCGCAGTTCAGTCCGTAGCCTTCTTCCAATCGACTGGGGATGTAGTAGTCGACATTGGCTCCAGTCAGTTGCAGGCAGTGCCATAACAAGCTGGTTGAGGTCACGCCATCGACATCATAGTCTCCATAGACCGTAATTCGACGACCCGCATGGACGGCGGCAACGATGCAATCGGCAGCGGCGCTGACCCCCGGTAATTTCTCGGGATCGTGCAAATCGACCAGTTTTTTGGCGAGATACTGCGTCGCCGCCTCGGCCGTCGCGCAGCCTCGCGCGACGATCACCTGCGCCAACAACGGGACAATTCGCAGTTGGGCGCTCAATTCGCGGACTCGAGTTTCGTCGTGCGACGCGATTCGCCACTGTCGATGCATCAAAGACTCCGTTCGCAACAAAGATCTAAAAGGCTATTTCACCGATCCTCACGTACAATGTCAAAGCGGAGAGACGACTTGGCCGTTCTCTGTAAACAAGCAGTTCTTCGCCAACAGACACGGTGAGTTTGCGAATCCCCCGCACGATCGCGACTCTCTAGACATCTCCGCATTCGTGGATATTATCCCGAACCGAATCAGCAACGACGGATTGGATTCTTTCCGTGTTCTCAATACCACAGGTGATGCCGAAAGGGATTCACATGCCAGAACTGGAAGACTACGACTTGGTGGTGCTGGGTAGTGGTGAAGCCGGTAAGTTTATCGCGTGGACGCAGGCCGCCCTCGGTCAACGTGCCGCCGTGATCGAACGCAAGTACGTCGGGGGTTCCTGTCCGAACATCGCCTGCCTGCCGAGCAAAAATGTTATCCACTCGGCCAAGGTGGCGTCGTTGTTTCAACGAGGTGCTGAGTTCGGCATCGCGGCCGACAATATTCAGGTCGATATGGAAGCCGTTCGCTCGCGCAAACGAAAGATGGTCGATGGTCTGATTCAAATGCATCTCGAGAAGTACACGAACAGCGGCACCGAACTGATTATGGGCAACGGTACCTTTGTCAGCCCGAAGACAATCGAAGTAACTTTGGCCGATGGAGGGACGCGGCAGCTTCGCGGCAAGAATATTGTCATCAGCACCGGTTCTCGAGCTCGTATCGATGACATTCCCGGTCTTGCCGCTGCGAAGCCACTCACTCACGTCGAAGCGTTGGAACTTGATGCGATCCCGCCACATTTGATCGTCCTCGGGGGTGGCTACATCGGACTGGAAATCGCTCAGGCCATGCACCGGTTCGGCAGTCGCGTGACGATTGTCGAACGTCACAACGCCTTAATCCACCGCGAAGATCACGACGTGACAGAAGCCATCAGCGACCTCTTCCAGGACGAAGGCATCGAAATTTCGACGGGAACTTCGATTGATCGTGTCGAAGGAGTTTCCGGTTCAGGGGTGAAATTACACGTCGTGCGTGCGGGCACGGAAGTCGTCCTCGAAGGGACGCATCTCCTTGCCGCCGCTGGCCGAACTCCCAACACAGACACTATCGGCCTGGAGCTTGCCGGAGTGGAAACGACTCAACAAGGACATGTCAAAGTCAACGACAAGCTGCAGACGACCGCCGAGGAAGTCTGGGCCGTTGGAGACTGCGCAGGAAGCCCCTACTTTACTCATATTGCCTTCGATGATTTCCGTATCGTTCGTGATAACCTCGCCGGTGGCAATCGCGTCACGACCGGTCGACAGGTTCCCTACTGCCTGTTTACTGACCCTGAATTGGCCCACATTGGCCTTAGTGAAAAAGAAGCCAGTCGACTAGGGATATCATATCGGATCGCTAAGATCCCGATGACGGCGGCATTACGAGCAAGAACGCTCTCCGAAACACGCGGCTTTATGAAAGCTTTGATCGGTAGCGACAATCAGATCCTGGGCTTCACCGCTTTTGGTGTGGAAGCCGGTGAGGTGATGGCCGTCGTTCAAGTCGCCATGACTGCCGGCCTTCCGTACATGTCACTGCGAGACTCAATTTTCACCCACCCGACAATTGCCGAAGGCTTGGTGTCGCTGTTTTCCAGCGTCCCCTCCAATTGATCCATTCATGGGTTGTCAACAACAGTTCGGATTACACGTCCTCACCGTGCAAAAACATATCGCAGCAGAAGTCACGAGGAAGAATCCTCACCGTTAAAGAGAACAACGATGTCACATGAGATTACCCCCGATGCCATCATGCAGTTGGGCTTTGGCTACTGGGGCTCCAAAACTTTACTGAGTGCCGTGGAACTGGGGCTGTTTACCGAGTTGGCGAAAG
>DASYEA010001022.1:0-2105 GCA_036499265.1 Schlesneria sp.
GAACATGGCATTCGTGGGGCCGAAAGCGAGCGTCTGCGATGTGAACACGGTTTCGCAAAGCGACCAGCAACCGATTTATCTGCTGGCGATTTGCGTGTTCGCGATCCTGGTCCTCATGCCGCGGTCAATCTTGTTGTCGGCCTACCTGATGCTGACTGTATTTCTCAGTTATCTGGCGACATTGGGAGTGACGTGGTTGATTTTCTGTGGACTCGATCCTGCGGGCTTCATTGGACTCGACTGGACAGTGCCGCTGTTCCTGTTTGTGGTGCTCATCGCTGTCGGTGAAGGCGGAAGTGATACGTTTTTTACATTTCTGGTGGATTGATGGCCACGTCATAACGTAGTGGTTCCATCGAGAATGATGCGCGTCCCTGCGACAGGCTGCGAACGTCGTTCGAATAGCCGAACATCTTCGACAGAGCGACTTCAGCCGTGATCGCGACGAGGTTTCCACGGACTTCCGTGTTCACGATGATCGCTCGGCGCGAATTCAGGTCACCTGTGACGTTGCCAACGTAATCTTCGGGCACCACGACTTCCATCTTCATGATCGGTTCGAGCAGCACCGCGCCGCCGTCTTGCAAGGCTCGCCGCATGGCGTCGGCCGAGGCGGCTCGTAGTGCGACTTCTGTCGTTTCCCCTTCGCGATAGTCAACATCCTTGAGGACGACTTTCACGTTGATCAGCGGATATCCGACGATACCGCCCCCCTTCAACTCGTCTCGCAGGGCATTCAGCAGCACTTCAAGCGACTCAGGTGGGATCGCGTTCGGTTTCAGTTTGCTTTCAACAACTAGTGTTGCTTCGTTGATGACCGGTTCCACGCCGATGGTAATCGCCACATATTGACGCGTTCCACCCGTCTGGCGATCAAATTTGCCTTCGGCATCGATCCGATTGGGAATCGTTTCGCGATAAGTGACGCGTGGCTTGTGCGTCCGAAACTTCATGTGGAAGTCGCGTTCCATGCGTTTGCTGATGATTTCCAGATGGAGTTCGCCCATCCCGCTGATGATCGTCTGACCCGTTTCCTCACTAATCTTGGCAGTAAAGGTCGGATCCTGCTTCATCATCAACTTCAAGGTCGTTTCAAGTTTCTTACGGTCCGCGCTGCTATCGGGCTCAATGGCCATCGAGATCACGGTCTCGGGGAACGAGATTGCCTCGAGCAGGACCGGATTCTGCGGATCACAAAGCGTATCGCCCGTCACCGAGTCTTTAGGGCCGATGACGCCGACAATGTCTCCGCAAGTCGCTTCGTCGAGGGCTTCGCGCGAATCGGCTTGAACTCGCCACAGCTGGCTGATCAGTTCTTTGTCGCCGGTTCGCGGGTTCAGCATGCGCGAACGACTTTTCAGCACGCCCGAATAGATCCGAATGAAATACAGTTCGGCATGCTCATCGGCATGTATCTTGAACACCAACCCACAGAACGGCTCTTTCGCCGAGGGCTTACGCACTTCAGCCTTATCAGCCTTCTTGGGATTCGGATTGCGACCTTCAACAGGCGGGACATCCAGCGGACTGGGCAGGTAGCGAATCACCGCATCCAGAATCGGTTGGACGCCGATGTAGTCGAGCGATGAGCCACAGAAGACAGCTTGGATCTGAGATGAGACGACTGCTTTGCGCAGCACGCGAATGATTTGATTCGCAGGCAGATCACCGGTCTTATCGTAGATGGCAAAAGCTTCGTCGTCGGTCAAAGCGATCGCGTCGATCAACTTCCCTCGCCATTCCTCAGCACGCAGTTGCTCGTCCTCAGGAATCGGCTGGATGTCAATCTTGGTCCCTTGCGACTCACGATCGAAGTACATCGCCTTCATCTCGATCAGGTCGATCACACCGCGGAACCCATTGGTGTTCGTGATCGGCCCTTCACCAATTGGAAGCTGGACGGCGATCGGGTTCGCTCGCAGTCGTTCTGACATCTGATTGAAAACGCGTTCAAATCCCGCACCGATACGGTCCATCTTATTGATAAAGCAAATACGCGGAACGTGGTACTTGTCCGCCTGGCGCCAGACGGTTTCGCTTTGAGCTTCGACACCTTCGACCGCACTGAAAACAACAACGCCCCCGTCTAGCACTCGCAGGCTGCG
>DASYEA010001023.1:0-3027 GCA_036499265.1 Schlesneria sp.
GAAAAACAACATCCTGCTTCAAGACTCGCGGTTCCAGGAACTGGTCGCGACGTATCAAAAGACTGTCCTGCAGGCGGAGGAAGAAGCGGAGAATGGAATTGTCAGATACTTGAAAGCCCAGGAGCGAGCCGAAGCTTTGGCGGTCAGTGTCACGGCATCCGAAAAAGCGGTCCAATTGGCTTTGACCCAGTACAAAGGTGGTCTCGTCGATTTCAACCGCATCGCATTGTTGGAGCTGAATCTCGTCCAGCAGCAAGACTTGCTGGCCCAGGCACAAGGCAATATTGCGATGGGATTGATCGACGTTTACCGGGCCCTGGGAGGCGGATGGGAAGATCGTATGAATCCCAATCAAACCCCGTTGCCACCGGGTCCACCGCACTTGGCAGAACCTTCGCCTGTTGACAAAGACATCTCTGTTCCCGTTCCGGACGCAGTACCGGATGCGGAACCAGCGCCGGCAGAGCCCGCGAATCCTGGACCTCAATCGAGTCGCAAAATTCGCATTCCAGCACGCGGCATCTCAATGATCGGAAACATACCATGATATTACGGTTTGTCATTGCAACCTGGACCGCTCTGATTTTGCTGAGTGTGGCAAGGGGATCTGCCTATGGAGCAGAAGGGGGACCGATTTCGCGCCCGTGTTCAACAGCAGCACCATGTCGCGTTTGTCCCCCTAGTCCGTTCTGCCCGGACGATTACTGTCCAAAGTCATTTCCACGAGTGCCCTGTTCCGCAGGCGGATGTTCCGACTGTTTTGTTCGCAAGGCATTTCCGTGCCCGCCGCGAACAGCAGGATGTGCGACGTGCGACACATATACACAGAAGTGTTTCCCGTCCGAACCATGCGGATTCCGCCCGAACACGCTATCGAGTGACGCGTGCTATCAGGCCCGGTGGTACGAACAGCCATTTGGGAAAAGCGCCGGGTTATCACTGTTAAGGCGATGAACCAGCGACCGGGGTCAAGTCGTTCAAAATTCATTTTTCGCTACGGTTGCTCGCAATGTGCGAAACGACTTTGTCAGCGAAAAATGAAATTTGAATGACTTGACCCCTCGGCTTTCCACCACCGAGTGTCAACGGAACCAACAAATCAGTCCCACGCGGCAGGATTCTGAATGCCGAACGACCTTCGTACCGTGGGCACAGGTCTTCCGACCTGTGCAAAACCCCAAATCCTTCGACCCTTCCAGGGTCGGATCGAATGTATCAATCAGGACCGGGGGTGTCGTCGCTTCGCTCCTTGACCCGCGGCTAATTTCTTGAATCCCTCCGGGATAAAGATCGCACCTCTACGCGTACAAATGACATCAACTTTGTCCCGAAACAACAGGCTTCCTGAGAACGCGACGCCTCTTATTGTTTGGGCGGTGCGGCTTCCCGTACTAAGGCGCCATGCTCATCGCTCATCACAAGGATCGAGAACTTGGTCGCGACCTCGAGATCATTTGAATTGAGTGACGCGTAATCGAACCGACCTCGCAGATCGGTGTATCCATCCTTGTAGAACTTGACTGCCCCATTATTCATTTGTGCATACACCTTCACATACGCTTTCGGAATTGCCTTGCCGTCAGCTTGATGTGTGACTTTGATCTGGCCGTAGTTCTCGATCACCTGCACTGAAAGGGAATTCGAGTAGTAAGCCTGAGTCTTTGTCTGGCCCGCTCCTACAATTTCCACCAGCACGTTCTTGTTATGCAGTGCTGCTGGCAAGGGAATGGTCTTCGTCTCAGGCTTCTTTACGGGAGCGGGTGTCGCATCGGCGGGTTTGTTCGCAGCCGCATTTGGCTCTGACAACTTCGGTGTCGCTTCCGGCGTATCGACTAGCGCGACCTCAATCGAGTGGTTTGGCTTGATTGAACTGAACTGGCCGCGGAACTGTTGAACAAAGGGATTCCGGCTGAAGAGCAGTTCAACGTCGATCTCGTAGAAATTGACCTGCACGGCGCTCAGGTTCTGATGGTTGAGTTGGATCTGCTTCGCCTCGACTGTAATATCGAAATTCGGCTCTGTGGCGGCGAGCTGCGTCTGCTGCTGGTTGCGATCCTCATCGTTGACCAGCTTCGCGTCGTGACCCTCAGCCTCATCCAATTGAGCTGTGATCACAGCGAATGTCTGCCGCCAGCGATCCACTGGATGCGCGGCATACTTCGCAGCAATTGCCCGCGCCTGTTTGTGCTCGTCCGTGAAGAAATCGAGATACGCGGCACAATAATCGTACTGCATCTTTGTCGCGACCTGATCGACGCGGACTCGAGCAAATGTGGCTAACGCTTCGTCAACGCGGTCCTGGACCAGCAGATAGTAAGTCACTGCCAGCAGATCGTTGTCATCGAGCTGACGGCTAAAACTGAGCTGCTTCAACGTCTGATGATATTGTCCAAACAATCGGTCGTTGACAATCTGGCGTCGTTTGCCGAGTGCATGAGCTCGAGCATTGACGAGTGGTTTGTACTCCAGATGTTCATAGGTACGACGTCGCACAGGATCGATCGTTAACAAGGTGCTGGTCAGACGGCCGCCACAGTCTTGGATGATCTGGTCGGCGTGCTGCAGGAATTCGCGAGCTGGCAGTACGACGTTGTGTTTCAGGGCATACGACCAGAGTGTGTGCTGGTAGACATGCCGTTGGGCCAACTTCGCGAGAATCATTTCGAACACCTTCACGTCATGCATCCGCCAGGCAATTCGTTCGAGGTTCAGTCCTTCGAGATTATGCTTGTCGAGGAACGTCAGAACATCGTCGGTCGAACCGAACTGCGAAATATAGTCCCAGGATTCGGTATCGATTTTTGTCGGCTTGTCGACGACGTTCAAGGTGACGGCAGCAGGGGCGGCAATCAGCGTTTCGTTCTTCGCCACATGGACGGGGAAGTGCGGGAACTTGCCAGCTGCCGGAAAGTAGAAGTGATACTCCAGCGTCTGGGTGTGATAGGGTTCCAAGTTCAAATGCACTGTTTTCGTGGCCTGACTGTTCAGGACCGGAATGGCTCCGCGTGGAATCTGGAGCAGCACATT
>DASYEA010001024.1:0-4020 GCA_036499265.1 Schlesneria sp.
TAGGTTATGCTTCAGCATAACTTTCTGCTTTGCGCTCAGAATCGGATTGCAACAACGCCCAAAAGTTATGCTGAAGCATAAGCTAGAGGGTCAAGGACTGCGTTCGACCTCAGTCGCGGTACTCGGCGTCGTGAGTTGTCCAACGCGGACACTCACGAGGCCTGCGACAAGGATTGCCAGATAGAATTGGCCGCAAATGGCCTCCATGCAGGCCAGCAGACGTGTCAATGGCGTGATTGGCAAGATGTCTCCGTATCCCAATGTCGACAGTGTCATGAAGCTGAAATATTGCAATTGACCCCAACGAGGTTCGATCAAGGTCCCCGTGTCGGATGGAGTCATCTCGTTGAAGGAATTCGGTGATGTGAGATCGATCCAGCAATACAGTTCGGTCCAAATTACGCCGAGCAGCAGATAGCCGCAAAAGGCACCCACGAACGTGTCGCGCGTGATCTCCCGTCGATCAATCAAGTCCAGCAGGATGCTGGTTGTGGTGAATGCCAGAAAGAGCGTCATGGCCGAACGCTGGAGTACGAACGTTGCGTGCGAAGGATGAGGCCATTCGAACAACGACCAGCCGGTGACGACCAGGATTGGAAGTCCCAACAGAAGCGCCAGCAGGCGCGATCGAGGACGAGAGCAGGCCGCAGCGACGCAGGTGCCAATCAAAAGAACGACGCAGCCATTGGTCGCCAGATGCCCCAATTCGGTTTGTCCGACAGTAAAGCGAACGACCGTCAGCAGGATCATCGAAGCGAGAAGGACCGTATATTTCCACTGCGAGTAGCGCATGATGTTCAATTAATCTCTGGGAAGAGTTCCTTCGTCGGCAGATCTCTTTCCCGAAGAGTCATCGCCCGACGCTTCCTCCGCTGCTGATTTTCTTCTTCAGATCGGCGATGAATTTCACATGACCGTTGCCTAAGGCTTCGGTTAATTCACGACGAAGCTCGGGATTAACGCTGATCTTTTGTTCGAGCGGTTTTTGAGACGTGTATCTGACCTTGCCGTTGTTGTCTGACGTATCGACCAGTACGAAGATCTCGGCACGACCGGGGTTTTTCCCGATGATGTCGCGGACACGTTCGATAACGCGGACGTCGTGCAGCCCCTTCTGGAACTTGATCAGCACTTGGCGAGTGAATTCCTTTTCGACTTCTTCCAAGGTCCAGATGGCATCAATGACAACGTTTGGTTCGCGGCTGCGTTTATCGACTTTGCCACGAACGAAGCGGATCTGCTCGGGAGCGACTTTCTCGCCGAGACGCGAGAACTCCTCGGGCCACATGATGCAGCGAACGACGCCCGTCGGATCTTCGAAGTCGAAGTTCACGTACTTGGAGTGGCCGTTGCGGCTGGGCTTTTTCGTTTGAGCTTTCTTGATCGCAGAGACCATCCCCCCCAGAATCACTTCGACACCGTCTTCCAGTTCGGGCAACTGCTTGTTTTCGTAGGTCGAGAACTGCTTCAGGATGTCTGCCATCTCGGCGAGTGGATGGGAGGTTAAGAAAAAGCCGAGAGCTTCTTTCTCGAAGGCCAACTTCTCTCGCTGTGACCATTCTGGCATGTCGGGGAGATTGGTGGGTGTCGCCGAGGTTCCTGCGGCGGCTTGCTCTTCATCGTCGTCTCCACCGAACAGACTTTTTTGCCCACGCTGCTTATCGCGGAAGGCGTTCGAGGCCGATTGGACGGCTCGTTCGATCACAGAGAACAGTTGCGAGCGTCGTCCGCCGAGGGAATCGCAGGCACCCGCTTTGACCAGCAATTCCAGAACACCTTTGGTGACGTTCTTCGGATCACAACGTTCGGCAAGGTCGAAGATGCTCTTGAAGGGTCCGTTGGTATCGCGTTCCGCCAGGATGGCACCGACTGCGGCCTCGCCAACACCCTTGATCGCACCCAATCCGAATGTCAGTTTGTCACCAAGGACTGAAAACTCGACATCCCCTTGATTGACGTTCGGAGGGAGGATTTCGATGTTCATGCGGCGACAGTCGTCGACGTGTTCGACGAGCTTATCCGTTTCGCCCAGTTCGCACGACAAGAGTGCCGCCATGAATTCTTGCGGGAAGTGCGCCTTCAAATAGGCGGTTTGGTAGGCGACGGCTCCATAGGCGGTCGAGTGCGACTTGTTGAAGCCGTAGCCGGCAAATTTTTCGATCATGCCGAACAGCTCAGCGGCTCGCTCTTCGGGATAGTTGTTGGCTTTCGCCCCTTTCAAGAACTGATCGCGGTATTTGGCGATGGTCTCCAGCTTTTTCTTGCTGATCGCCTTAATGCACTGATACGACTGCGGCAGATCGATGCCACCGAGTCGATTCAGGATCCGCATCACCTGTTCCTGGTAGACCATCACGCCGTAGGTCTCGTCCAGCACCCCATCCACGATCGGATGCACTTTCGGCAGCGGTAACCGTTTGTGCTTCACGTCGACGTAGGTCATCACCATCCCCCCTTCCAGCGGACCGGGGCGATAGAGTGCCGAGGTGGCGATGATGTCGGCGAATTTGTCCGGTTTCATCTTTGTGAGCAGATCACGCATTCCACCGGATTCGAGCTGGAAGATCCCCTTTGTTTCACCGCGTTGCAGCAGGGCGAAGGTCGCTCGGTCGTCGAGCGGCAATTTGATCGGATCGATGTCGATGTGGCGATGTTTCTTAACGTTCTTGACGGCCTTGTCGAGGATCGTCAGATTGCGCAGGCCGAGGAAGTCCATCTTCAGCAGGCCGGCTTTTTCGACGGTCGGACCTTCCCACTGAGTGATGACGTCGGTCTTGCCGGAGATCGTCTGTAGCGGGATATATTCGGAGATCGGACGATCCGAGACCACGACCCCTGCGGCGTGCGTCCCAGCACTACGAGCCAAGCCTTCGATCTGACGAGCCAGATCAAGAATCTCGCGGATCTTGGGATCGCTTTGGTAAAGCGCCTTCAGCTCCGCGCTTTCCTTGATCGCTTCGTCGAGCGTGATGTTCAGCGTTTCGGGGACCATCTTCGCGATGACATCGACATCCTTGGGCGGGACCGAGAGGACGCGAGCCACGTCGCGGATCGCCGCCTTGGCTTTCAGCGTTCCAAACGTGCCGATTTGCGAGACGTTCGACGAACCGTACTTCTGCTTCGTATAGTCGATGACCGCCTGCCGCCGATCGCGACAGAAGTCGATATCGATATCCGGCGGTTCGGTACGGCTGGGATCGAGGAATCGCTCGAACAGCAAATCGTATTCGAGAGGGCAGACGTGGCTGAGTCGCAACACATAGGCGACCAGTGCGCCGCAGGCGGAACCTCTCGCGCTGCACGGAATTCCCTCTTCGACGGCAAAGCGAACAAAGTCCCAGACGATCAGAAAATAGCTGGCATAGCCCATCTTTTCGATCACGGACAATTCGAACTTCATTCGCTCGCGATGGGCGTCTGTAATGTTGCCTTCACCGTAGCGGTAGATCATCCCGTCGTGACACAACTCGCGCAGATAGTCGATGTCACGTTTGCCCTCCGGTGGTTGGAAGACCGGATAGTGGCGCGATTTCAGATCGAGCTGGATGTCGACGCGATTAGCAATTTCTTGCGAACGGGCGACGGCATCTTCGAAGCCGGGAAATGCCGCATACATTTCGTCAGGGGAACGGACGAAGAGCTGGTTCGAATCCATCTTCATCCGCTTGGTGTCGGATCGCTCGGTCTTCGTGTTGACGCACAGCAACACGTCATGCATCGCGGCGTCGGTTTGATTGAGGTAGTGTGCGTCGTTGGTGGCGACCAGGGGAAATCCCATGCGGTTCGCCATGTCGACAGTCATATCCATGCATTGTTTCTGGATCGCGAAATCGGCGTTCTGGATCTCCATGTAGACGCGATCGCCGAAGACCTTCGAGTACCAGTGCATCAGCTTTTCGGCGTCTTCATCTTTGCCCTGCAGCATCAGTTGAGACAACTCACCCGCCGCGCAGCCGGTGAGCAGAATGATCCCTTCGTTGTGGGCCTGCAGCAATTCCTTGTCGATGCGCGGTTTGTAGT
>DASYEA010001025.1:0-3184 GCA_036499265.1 Schlesneria sp.
TCGGCGGGCATGATCATCCTGGTGGGCTGGTGGATTACGGACTGGATCATAGAACCCCGTCTGGCCGCCGTCCCGATTGACACTGATGGGGCACCTCCGCCACGTCTGGATTCACTTAGCTCGAGCGAAATTCGGGGGATGCTCGCCGGAGTTGCGGCGTTGTGCCTGACGATGGGACTGCTGGCGGCCGTCGCCAGCCCCAGCAAATCGCTGTTGCGTGGCGAGCCGAAAGCACCAGAAACGGTAGGTTCCTTGTTCGGATCGGATGCCCCCCTGATGAAAATGGTGGTCCCTCTGATCTTTTTGTTTTTCCTGATTCCAGGCACGGTGCACGGCTTCGTCTCGGGCACGGTCAAATCACATCGCGACATCGTGGCGGGAATGTCCAAGTCCATGGGTTCGATGAGTTACTACATCGTGCTCGCCTTTTTTGCGTCGCAATTCACGGCGGCGTTTAAGGACTCCAAAGTCGGCGTGCTGCTGGCGGTCAAAGGGGCCGAGGGCCTGAAGGCGCTGAACCTGATGCCTCAGGTGACCATCGTCGGAATTATCCTGATGAGTGCCGTGCTCGACCTGATTGTTGGATCGGCCTCTGCCAAGTGGGCGTTACTCGGTCCGATTTTCGTCCCAATGCTGATGTCAGTTGGTATCTCGCCAGAGTTGACGCAGGCCGCCTACCGCGTCGGTGATTCGTGCATGAACATCGCTACGCCCCTGATGCCCTACTTTCCGCTCGTTGTTTTGTACTGCCAGCGGTACGTCAAGAAGACTGGGATTGGCACATTGATCTCGCTGATGCTCCCTTTCTCGTTCAGCTTCATGGCAGCATGGATCACGCTCCTCTTGTTGTTCTGGGGGTTTGGCATCCCGTTGGGACTGGAAGCGAGTTATACGTATGTGGCACCCGTTTCACCGTAGGATCAGCCACTGGTAGCCACTGCCTTGTCCGTCAAGTGCTTGCGGGACTGGGGTTTACCTAGATCCAGACGCGTGCGCCGCAAGTAGGGACTTTAGTCTCGACCGCCCGCTGAAAGTAGCGATTGATACACACAGGCCGGAGGGCCGGTGGCCACGGCTGGCTGCCAAAACGGCACCTCACCATCCCATAGCCATCCGCACAGGTCCTGCCATCTCGGCCGCTGACAGACAGAGGAGTCAATGACGCATTGACTTTTGCAATAGTTCGTTACGCCACTTGATGTTGCGGCGGCGAAACTTGCCTTCAGAGGGGTGTCCGATTAGAATTGACGAGGTTTGCCCGTCAATGTGCCGTCTGTCGCCAATTCGCCACATCCAGTCAAAATCTAGTATCAAAGCCGCTTCAATGCCTCGGCACGAAAGCTGCTGTAAGCAGTAATATCCGAACTTGACCTGCTGATCAGAACCTTTTCCTGAACAAGCCTGTCGAACTCAGGTATCAGAAAAAAGCTATAGGAAATAGAACGAGAGTCGCGAACCGAAGAGTCCGTTTTAAAAGATGGGAACAGGTTATGATCGGATTTACCGATTCCGCTCGGCTTGTATTTGAGCAAGCTGGCCGCGAGTCCCGTCGACACAATCACGAATCTGTGAACACGGAACACGTACTGCTAGGACTGGTGAAAGATGAGGATGTCGTCGCCGCGAAAGTCCTGAAGAACCTTGCCGTGGATTTGGAGCGAATTCGAGACGAAGTCGAAAACCTGCTGCAGTTTCGCCCGGAAGCTCAACCGGGAGTGAAACTCGTCCAGTCACCCCGAACAAAAAAAGTCGTCGAGTACGCCATTGAAGAAGCCCGCAAACTGAATCACACTTATGTCGGGACAGAACACATTTTACTGGGGTTGTTACGTGAGCCTGATGGCGTGGGCTGCCACGTCTTGAAGAACTTAGGATTGACGTTGGAAGATGTTCGAAAGTCGATTCTGGATGAACACCACCACAGTCGATCCTAGAGCAAATTACTATCGCAGATTACTTTCACGGATGAGTCGAGAGTCGCATACGCCTGAGAATTTTAGGAACTGCCAAGGCGAATTGGTGCCGAAGTTCCGAAAGGAAATGGAAACATGTACGAACGTTTTACCGATCGCGCTCGAAAGGTCATGCAGTTGGCCAATCAGGAAGCGCAGCGATTCAATCACGAATACATCGGCACAGAACACATTCTCCTGGGTCTTGTTAAAGAGGGCTCGGGTGTTGCCGCGAACGTCTTGAAAAACCTGGACGTCGATCTGCGCAAGATTCGCAACGAAGTCGAAAAGATCGTCCAGCCTGGCCCCGATATCGTCACGATGGGCAAACTGCCTCAGACGCCCCGGGCCAAAAAGGTCATTGAATACTCCATGGAAGAGGCCCGGAACCTCAACCATAATTACGTCGGCACCGAGCACATTCTGCTGGGTCTGCTGCGCGAACAAGAAGGTGTTGCCGCCCAGGTTCTGATGAATCTCGGCCTCAAGCTGGAAGATGTCCGCGAAGAAGTCCTCAACCTGCTCGGCCACGGGATGGAATCAGGTGCAGAGGGCAGCTCGGAACGCGGTCAGCCTGGCGCGGGTGGCAAAGAAGCCAGCGGCCAGACCAAGGGTGGCAAGAGCAAGACTCCGGCCCTCGACAGCTTCGGGCGTGACCTGACAGAACTTGCTCGCCAGAGCAAGCTCGATCCGGTCATCGGCCGTACGAACGAAATCGAACGCGTGATCCAGATCCTGTCACGCCGCCAGAAGAACAACCCAGTTCTGCTGGGCGAAGCGGGTGTCGGCAAGACAGCCATCGTCGAAGGTCTGGCCCAGATGATTATCGACGGGACGGTTCCGGAATTACTCCGCGACCGCCGCATCGTCGTCCTGGATCTCGCCATGATGGTCGCTGGAACCAAATATCGCGGCCAGTTCGAAGAACGCATCAAGGCGGTCATGAACGAAGTTCGCCGGGCACGGAACACGATCCTGTTCATCGACGAGTTGCACACACTCGTTGGCGCGGGTGGAGCCGAAGGGGCGATCGACGCTTCGAACGTTCTGAAGCCTGCCCTCAGCCGTGGTGAACTGCAGTGTATCGGTGCCACGACGCTCGACGAGTACCGCAAGTACATCGAAAAAGACAGTGCGTTGGAACGCCGGTTCCAGCAAGTCGTCGTCGAACCACCGAGCCCCTCCGAAGCCGTTGAGATTCTCAAGGGCCTGCGTGACCGGTACGAGACACA
>DASYEA010001026.1:0-4283 GCA_036499265.1 Schlesneria sp.
CTGCGATGGAAGGAATCAAGGAGAGAGTCGGTTTCCAAGGAACGCTGGCCGAGTTCTTCGATTACCTGCGGACCGCGCCCGAGTTCCGCTACACTGATGCCAACGATCTGCTGACAGCCTATCAGGCGTTCTCCAAGCGAGTCGACCCGCTGTTGCCGAAGTTGTTCCGCAAGCTGCCTCGCATCCCTTATGGAGTCGAAGCGATTCCCGAGCACATGGCTCCGGACACGACCACTGCTTACTATCGACCTCCCGCGGCGGACGGAACCCGGGCGGGGACCTACTTCGTCAACTTGTACAAGCCCGAGAAACGTCCGAAATACGAAATCGCGGCTTTGTCATTACACGAAGCGGTCCCGGGGCACCATCTGCAGATCGCGTTGGCGACCGAACTGGAACACGTGCCCGAGTTCCGCAAGCATGGTCACTTCACGGCATACGTCGAAGGCTGGGCGCTGTATGCCGAAAGCCTGGGCGATGAGATGCATTTGTATGACGACCCGTATTCAAAGATGGGGCAGCTCACCTACGAAATGTGGCGAGCAGTCCGACTGGTCGTCGATACGGGGATGCATTCGATGGAATGGCCGCGCGAACAGGGGATTCAGTTTTTCAAGGACAATGCTCCCAAGGACGAACTCGACATCACCAACGAGATCGATCGCTACATCGCCTGGCCGGGCCAGGCCTTGGCATACAAGATCGGCGAACTGAAGATCAAAGAACTGCGGGCTCGAGCGAAAGCAAAGTTAGCCGACAAATTCGACATCCGCGAATTTCACGATGTCATTCTGCAGAACGGTGCGGTTCCGTTGGACATCCTTGAGCGCATTGTCGACGAGTGGCTGGCGCAGAAGAAGTAGCGTCAGGCTATCGTCTTGGTTTTGGTGAGTGGCGGGCGGTATTAACGCAAAGACGCGAAGGCGCAGAGACGCAAAGGAAATGCCTGCGGGAGCGAGGCTTTGTAGTTGTGTTGTGTCGCTGGCGGTGAGGGCGTGATCGATCAGAGTTCTAAATAACTTCTGTCTTCTTTGCGTCTCTGCGCCTTCGCGTCTTTGCGTTAATTCCACCTTGATGTCACAAGACTGCAATGCTGCGGAATTTCGATCTATCGGCTACGTTTACGGGCCCGCTTGGGCATTTGAGGATGAGACGGTAGTCCGTTCGTCGCGCTGACGGGGACAATGGGCTCACTTGGTGGTGGCCCGGCTGACATCAAAGCGACGTGACGCATTGATGCCGCTTCGCGTTCCTTGGCCATCTCTTTTAGTTCGATGTTGAAGATCTGGACCAGGGCGTACAGACACGACGCGACGATGGGGCCAATGAAGATGCCCCAGAGGCCCATGACCTGTAGAGCACCGATGACGCTGATGAATGCGATCAACGGGTGCAATTCGGCTTCGCTCTTTAGGACATGCATCTTGACGATGTTGTCGAGCATCCCGACGACGGCGATGCCCCACACAGTCAGGCCGGCCGCCGCAGCCCAGTGACCTTCGAGAGCCAACCAGATGGCACAGGGCCCCCAGACCATCCACGCTCCGGCCAGCGGGATCAATGACGCAATCGATCCCACCACCAGAAAGACCAGGAAGTGCCCGAAGCCACAGACCTGCAAAGCCAGCGTGGTCGCGACCCCTTGGGCGAACGACGCGGCGAATGTGGCCGTGACAACGGCGCGAACGGTCCCCGCAAATCGCTCGGCCAGTTTTCGTTGGTGGTCGACCGGCAGTGGGATCAGTTCTTCAGCCGCTGCCAGAATCGCCGGCCCGTCGGCCAGGAAGTAGTACAGTGCGGTCAAGAACATCCCTGCGGCGATCGCCAGTGAGACGAACATACCGACGGTCGATGACGCGATGCTGAACGTGGTTCCGGCCATCCGCGTCGCGAGGGTCCGCATGTTGTCTGAAAGCTCTTTCCCCCATTCACCGAGCTGCGCTTCGGACAAGCCTCCCGGGATCATTGGCGAGACACGCTCCAAGCCTGGAATCACCACCTTCTGCCAGATCAAATCCAATCCGCTGCGCCAGTCGCGCCCCAATCGCTGATCTGCCAGGTCATACAGGTTGGTCGCGGTGACAAACGTCACGATGACCAACGGCCCGATGACGATCAACGTCACGATGGCAGTCGTCAGGGCAGCGGCGATCGATCTTCGCCCACCTGTCATCTTCAGGAAGTAATTCTGCAGTGGCTGACAGATCACAGCCATCACTGCGGCCAGGAAGAGCGGCAGCAAGAATGGAGAGATGACTTGATAGAACATGCCACCGAGCAGCGCAATCAACGCCAGCAGGACAGCAAGTGAGACAATGCGATTCATGAAACGGTCTCAGACGATGGTGGGCATTGGACGTGTGTCGGCCCGCTAGGATAGCGAGAACTTCAGCAGGCCGCGCGGATACGGGATTGAATCGAATCGAACGGCCAATGGCGACAACGTACGACCATCCGTGACGGATCAAGGCGCAGCAGGAAATCTTTCCCTGAGAACATCCGATAGACGCTTGAACGGATGTCGCCAAGGAGCTCATCGTCATCGCTCAGCGGGATCGTCACTGGGTTGTCCGAAGCGGCCAATCCAGTGGCAAGACTATCGTAACAGAGGGTAGACAAAAGCTTCACATCGTGGACGCGCGGGGCGAAGCTCTCACGGTTAAACTAGTGTGCGCGGTGGTAGCCGCAGCACACGCTTGATCGATTCCGTTCCGTCATGAGAACCGTGAAATGGCCTTTCCTCGCATTGTCCTGAGCAGTCGAAACAAGAAAAAAATCGAAGAGATTGCCGAGTTGATGACTCCGCATGCAATCGAACTGATCGGTGTGACTTCCTTCGGCGACGTGCCTGATGTCGTCGAAGACAAAGATTCGTTCGCGGGAAATGCCGCGAAAAAAGCGTCGGAGGTCGCGATGCGTCTGGGCGAATGGGCCATCGCCGATGATAGCGGCCTATGCGTGGACGCCCTAGGAGGTGCGCCCGGAATTTATTCGGCTCGATATGCAGAGGCACCAAATCCGGGAACGCTGGCAGCAGACGAAGCCAACAACCAGAAGTTGTTGAAGGAATTGGCCGCGATTCCCGCCGAAAAACGAACCGGGCACTATGTCTGTGCGGTCGCTCTGTCTGACCCCAGCGGGCAGATCCGAGTCGCGACCGAGGGGCGTTGTAGCGGTCGCATCCTGCGCGAATACCAGGGAGCCAATGGGTTCGGTTATGATCCGATGTTTCTGATCCCCGAGTTCCACAAGACGTTCGGCGAGTTGGACCCGGCCGTGAAGCGGCATATCAGCCATCGCGCGAAAGCCTTCGAGCGGGCAATCCCGCAGATCATCCGCCTATTCGAAAGTTTGTGAGGACGAATGAATCGTGCAGCTTAACGCTGGCAGTCTAATCGCGCGTCGCACGGGTCGTCATTTCCGCACATCACGGAATAAATAAAAGCAGTTCTCTCCGCATGAGAACTGCTTTCTTCTTGACTGTTAGCAAGCCGTGAATGGGCCGGACTATTGCGTCTCGAATGACACCTTCACAATGTTACCAGCGCGTTCCAGGTCGGCAGTTGCTTCTTCAAGTCGCCCCGCCGTCTTGTGCCAGGCGGCTCGTTGGCGAAGAGCCTGCTCCAGTCGTTCGTCCAGGCACCGACCGTTCTCATAGTCTTTCGTTGCCGCATCCCAATCTTTCCGCAGGGCATGCACATCACCTCGCAGCGAGTAATGCGCGAAGTCTGAATCGACCGCGATGATCTTGTTCGCATCAGCCAATGCCAGATCGAGCTTGTTCAACGTCATGTAAACCTGAGTCCGCCGCCGCATCGCCTCAACATGCTTTGGCGACAGCTTCAAGCAAGCGGTCAGCGACTGCAGGGCGTGATTCCAGTCCTCGCCACGGGCATAATGTCGCCCCAGTTTATAGGCGATTTCGGCGTCGTTCGGCTTGGCGTTGGAGTTCGCAGCTAGTTGATAAAGGTCTTTCAGCCACAATCGGCGCAGATCGTCTTTGCGAGCCGCTTCGGTATTGTTCAGCTTCTGATGGATTCGAGATCGAATTTGATAGGACATGTCGAAGTAAGGGCTGCATTTGATAGCCATGTTGATATCCGCCAGGGCACCCTGGGCGTCACTTTGGCGCATCTTCAGACAGCTTCTGGCGTAGTGGGGCATGAGCGACCGGGGATTCAATTCGATTGCCCGGTTCAAGTGTGTCATGCAGGCCTCCAGATCCTTGCGAACCTGGATGTCTCGCACGGACAAGCTATAGACGATGCCGGCCTCTTTGGGCA
>DASYEA010001027.1:0-1909 GCA_036499265.1 Schlesneria sp.
GCGGTTAATCTGCAATTGAAGCCAACAATTCGCTTCCGCGATGCCGAGATCACCGAATTCGACAAGCTGATGACTGGCAGCACTCCGGGAACAAAGAAGACCGCCGAGATCACGATTTCCAACGAAGCCGAGCAAGTTGAAATGCGAGGCGAGAAGATCACTGTCACAATCGAAGTTACCGCGGTCCAGCAGCAACAACTCCCCGAGCTCAATACCGCATTCTTCGAACGCGTCGGCTACGGCGACGGACAAGAATTGCGAGACGAAATTCAGGGAATGCTGCAACGACAGGTGACCTACGATCAGCGTCAGGCTTGTCGTCGCCAAGTCCTCGAAAAGATCACCGAATCCGCTAGCTGGGATTTGCCAGAATCGCTGGTGAACAAGCAGACCGAGAACGCGCTTCGTCGCGAAATCCTCGAAATGCAACAGGCTGGATTTACGACTCAGCAGATCCTCGCTCGTGAAAACGAACTGCGTCAGCAATCGATCAGTTCCACTCGCCAAGCCCTGAAGGAACACTTTGTTCTGGACCGCATCGCGACTCAGGAAAAGATCGAAGTCAGCCCGATCGACATCGAATCCGAAATCAACATGATGGCCGTCCAGCGAGGCGAAAGTCCTCGTCGTGTCCGAGCTCGTTTGACCAAGACCGGTGTCATCGAGAACCTCGAAGCCCAGATCCGCGAACGAAAAGCAGTCGACTTCATCTTGAAATCGGCTCAGTTCGAGGACGTACCGGCTCCAAAGACAGCTCAGTCAGACGACGTGCAGGCGTTGTCTCTGTCGGTCTGTGGGATGTCATCTGTGGTTGTTGAACCAACCGAAGAAGGCGATGCCGACGAGTAATCCTCCAGATTGCTCGCATAATTTGCTCTTGTCTACGGCCGGCTGCCTGCAGTCGGCCGTATTCGTTTGTGGAACCCGCGGTCAGCCTTGTCTGGAAGCGTCCTGGCGCGTACTCTTCCGGCGGACCTGCTAATTCTGGGTTTTCTTCGGTCCGTGCCGCCCAGGCAGGTTCTTTTTGGCCCTAGTGTTGAGAGGTTCTGAATGCTGGATTCGCTGTCTCGTTCGTTCCAGCCCATGGCCAATGCCGCGCGGGACTATTCGCGCCAGCGTCAGATGGGTATTGGCGATTTACTTCTGGAAAATCGGATCATCTTCCTGGATGGCCCCATTCACGATGCCAGCGCCAACGTGATCGTGATGAAGTTGCTGTATTTGCAATCCGAGAACAAACACCAAGACATCCATTTCTACATTAATTCGCCCGGCGGTTCCGTGACCGCGACGATGGCGATCTATGACACAATGCAGTTCGTGCAGTGCAACGTCGCCACCTATTGCGTCGGCTTGGCCGCCAGCGGTGGAGCGATTCTGGTTGCTGGTGGTAGCAAGGGAAAACGCTTCATCCTTCCGCACGCAAAAATGATGATCCATCAGCCGTTTGGTGAAGTCGGCGGGCAGGTCTCGGATATCGAAATCCAAGCCAAAGAAATCCTGGAAACGCGCGATGTCCTGAACCACATCCTGGCCGGGCATACGGGCCAGCCGGTCGAAGTCATCGCGAAAGATACCGGCCGCGATCGGTATCTGAGCGCGATTCAGTCCAAAGAATACGGGCTGGTCGATGAGGTCCTGACGAATCCGTCGAAGGTGAAAACTCCCTGAAGTTCGCCGACACACCAGCGTCATTTCAACAATTTTCTAATACCATGACAGCGAGTCTGCGATGACCTCACTTGTTCCTTTTGTGATTGAAAAGAGTGGCCGCGAAGAGCGCGCCATGGACATCTACAGTCGCCTGTTGCGCGACCGCATCATTCTTCTGGGCAGCGCCATCAACGATGACGTCGCGAACAGCATTGTCGCCCAGTTGCTGTACCTGCAATTCGAAGACGGCAAGTCT
>DASYEA010001028.1:0-4462 GCA_036499265.1 Schlesneria sp.
CTAACCCTCCGCCCCGGCCTTGTCGTCAGCCGCATGGGATTGCATCTTCCAGCCCTTGATTCCGAACACAGTCATCATTTCTTGAAGATACGGGTCGTCCGTCTCTTCCACGACGCGTGATTTCGCAGGAACTTTGGCTGGCGTCGTCGCCGCTTTGGGTTCCGCAGCGACCGCTTCAGTCAGATGAAACCGAATTCGAACGCGTTGTCCGACGAGTTCGAAAACAATTTGTTCAAGTCGACTGACCACTTCCGGGCGATCACACTGCCGTCGACCAAGATCATAGTTCGCTGGGAACAAAAAATCCAGTTGACTTGGCCCAGAAATTGCAGTCTTTACAACAAGCCGCAGATGCGCGCCGGTCATATCGTTCAAGCGGTTTAGAACGGCTGCATGCAACTCATTCTCGCATCCCGGTTTCCACTCGATGATGGGCACCTGTGACGGGGCGACACTGACAGACTCTTCTTCGACTGAGGCATCGGTCTCGTTTGAATTGTCGGCAATCTGCGCGATTTCAGACCGATCTGATCGATCTATGTCATTTTTTTTTTCGCCAGCAACATCCGCTGGAGGCAATTCCCGAGCCACTGTCACAGGCCGTGGCGAGGTGTGCGGCAGGTTGGCTCCGGCACCGCCTCTTAACTTCGCGACCAACTCATCGATCCGGTCCAAATCTTCGAGCATCGAGATCCGGACCAACGCGAGTTCCGCCAAGGCGCGACCATAGGTGACGCGCTGCATGCGCGCTTTTGTTTCGGCCATGATTTGCATTGCCGCTACGATCGTCTGCAGCCCCCACTTCGATGCCTGGTTTAGCAACATGGGTCGTTGATCGGTGCCAACGCTGAGCAATGGCGCGTCGGCAGCTCCACACGCGGTGACCATCAGATCGCGAAAATAGCCAATGAACTGATCTGTCAGGGCCTCCAGTTGCACCCCTTCATCGAGTGCCCCTTCCAGACGCTGCAATGTTCCCGCACGATCGCGGTCGATCATCGCGTTCATGATCCCAACGATGCGGTCGTCCGGAGCGGTGCCCAGCAGGCGGTGAACATCCGCCGAAGTGATCTTTTCGGCCCCAAACGCCAGCAACTGGTCGAACAGCGATTGGCTGTCTCGCATGGATCCGGCCGCGCGACGAGCAACGAGTTCTAAGGCGTCAGGATCGACTTCGAACCCTTCCGCCTCGGCCAACTGACCCAATCGCAACTTGATGTTGTAGGTCGAAATCGTGCCGAAATCGAACCGCTGGCAACGCGACAGAATTGTGTCGGGAACCTTGTTCGGCTCCGTCGTACAGAAGACGAATTTGACCAGCGGCGGCGGTTCTTCCAGCGTCTTCAACAAGGCATTGAACGCTTCTTTCGTCAACATGTGAACTTCGTCGATGATGTACACTTTGTACTTCGACCTCATCGATTTCACGCCGACGTTCGCTCTTAGCGAACGGATATCGTCAATCCCGCGATTGGAGGCGCCATCGATTTCCGACACATCCACGTCTTGGCCGGCACTAATCCCGTTGCAGATTTCACAGTTGTTACAGGGGACGCCGTCAGCATCCACGTTGGGGCAGTTCAGGGCCTTGGCAAAAATGCGTGCCATCGACGTTTTTCCAACGCCGCGAGCCCCCGTAAACAAGTACGCATGTGCAACTCGGTTCTCGCGAATCGCGTTGCGAAGGGTTTGAGCAATTCGTTCCTGACCGACGACTTCGGTAAAAGTCTGCGGGCGGAAACGGCGAGCCAAAACAGTGTATTGAGCGTCCATGATGAAACCACTAAATCGTCGAGCGGGAAGGCACAAGCGGTCGTTCTGGGGCACACTATCCACTATCCCGAAGTCACTATCCACTCACCCCACCGCATCGGATTAGAATCTGTCGATTTGTTGATTGTGTATGGCGGAAGATGCTGCCCCCGTGCGGTTTCTGTCGTGTTTCTCCAGCTTCCCGGGTAACTTGTCGATTCGACACGGCCCTGCCAGACTTTCCGCAAGATCGACGATTAGACCGCGCCCACGAGAACGGAAGTCTCCCATGACGATCCTGTACACGGACGACGCCTTCCTGCAGCATAAGACTGGAACACACAACGAGCGGCCCCAGCGGTTGTTGTCGATTTCCGCCGAACTGACCCGCACCGGCCTCGCAGAAAAGTGCAGACCCGCAACAACTCGAGTCGCCACGGTCGAAGAGCTCTCCCGCATTCATGGTGTCATGTACATTGGTCGCGTCGACGAATATGCGAGGTCAGGCGGCGGGTGGATTGAGCAAGACACGTTCATGTCGCGCGAATCCTACGACGTGGCCTGCCGCGCGGCCGGAACCGGCCTGGCCGCAGTGGATGCGGTCATGAAGGGGACTGACAAGACAGCCCTATGCCTCGTACGGCCTCCGGGCCATCACGCACTGGCTCACGATGCGATGGGATTCTGTCTGTTCAACAACATTGCCGTCGCTGCGGACTATGCCATTAAGCACCACAAGCTCGATCGCGTGCTGGTGATTGACTGGGATGTGCATCATGGCAACGGAACGCAGGATATTTTCTATGAACGCGAAGATGTCTGGTTTCTATCGGCCCATCGTTCTCCGTTTTATCCCGGCACGGGTGCCAAAGACGAAACAGGAAAGGGAAAGGGACTGGCGACGAAGTTCAACCTGCCAGTCGCGTTTGGAACGTCGCGAAAAGATTATCTGACCCAGTTCGAGTCGCTGCTGACAGACGCCGCCACGAAATGTAAGCCGCAGTTGATTCTAATCAGCGCGGGGTTCGACGCTCATGCCGAGGACCCGATCGGGTCACTGGGCCTGCAGACCGAGGACTTCGCCACGCTGACAAGACTCGTACAACAAGTTGCGAATACGCATTGCAAAGGCCGAATCGTGAGTTGCCTTGAAGGCGGCTACAACGTGAAGAGACTCGCAGAATCCGTCGCCTGCCACCTGCAGACGCTGCTGGCAGAGTGATCGCTCGATCAACTCGCCGGTGCCCAAGCACTAGCAAACGAGACGCTTTCGCCAATGACAGGGATCGTCGTCACGAGCGACACGCCTGTAACCTTTTTGTTGCCATCCACTTACGACAGGGTTTCACCTGCACGCATCGGTATCTTCGCCAGTGAAACCTGTTGACCGTTTCGGCAGATTCTGCCATATCTCGCCCCGGACGAGTAATTGATCTTCAGCAGGGATGCGATGATGGTTGGGCGACGACGGCTTGTCTCTCTCAGTGGCGTGATCTTCTTTACACTTCTCGCAGCCTTTAACTACGCGCTCGGGCAAAATGGGGAATCGGAAGGCGAGTTAACGCTCGCTGATTTGCAAATGCGACTGAAGCATGCGCAGTCCGAGAACGAACTGGCACCGAAGGTCAAACAGACCGTCATCGAAACGTACCAATCGGCGATCGAAAGATTCGAAATTGCTGATGAAGCCGCTGTGGTCGCCAAATCGTATACGCAGCGGATGAATACGGTCACCGCGGACTTGCAACAGGCCAAGCAAATGTTGGCCGCATTGCCCGATGCCCCCTTAATCACGGCTTCAGATGCCGATGATATCGTCAGCCTTGAACGACAACTGACGGAACGTCGCCAACAGATCGATGATCCCGAGCACGGCCTGCGTGCCACCGCAGAAACGATCAAGAGGCAGCTTGCCTCCCGCAAGACGCGTTTGGAAGAGATCACTCATGAGCTTGCTGAAATTGACGAGCGACTCACCTCGATCCAGGAGGCACTCGATGCCTCTCCGCCGCAAGATCAGTCCCGTGAACTGACGGCTGCACTGGACACTTTGCTATCTGTCCGCAAGCTGAGAGCAACCCAAGAGCGGACTGCTCTGCGATCTGAGCAGACTTGGTGCGAATCTGAAGCGGTCAACGAATTGCTGCGGACTCAGCGTGACATGGCGACGAAGGAACTGGCACTCGCGGACGCCGAGGTCCAACTGATTCAGGGTGCCGTCGACAAGCGACGCGGCAGCGAAGCCGATCAGCGAGTGCATGCGGCGGAACTTGTCGTGGCAGAGACAAAAGAGCCCCTCAAGCCGATTGCGCAAATTAATCTGGAACTGGCCAAGGAGAGCCACAATCTCACCACGGAATTACACAACACGAACGAGCGACTTGATGCGGGCCGCCAAGGATACAACGACCTCAAAGCGGAATTCGACCAGTCGAAAACCATGGTCGAAGCGGTTGGATTAACGGAATCAATCGGCCTGCTGCTGCGCCAACAACGAGCCAAGGTCAGCGACACTCGCAACCTGCACTCGCGATTGGCCCTCCGCGGCGAGAAAGTTCGTCAGACCCGGATGCGATTGTTCCAGATCGAGGCGGAACTGACAGCTCTGCAAGATCTGGACGACGCGGCGACGAAGGCTGCCGCGGAATTAGTCGGCGACGAATCGGCCTCACCGCAATCCAGTATTAAACCGCTCGACCCAGTGGTGATC
>DASYEA010001029.1:0-2432 GCA_036499265.1 Schlesneria sp.
CATGAAGCGTTCGCGGCCGAGTTCCTGTCGACATCGCGTGAACTCGGGCAGGTTCTGCAAAGCGAATGGTCGATCGATCCCTCGGAAGTGCTGGATGTGCTGGTTGCGAAAACGGATTCGATGTCATTGCGACTGATGCGCTCCGTGCTGTCGGGACCGATTGACATCGATAAGATGGACTATCTGGAACGAGACAGCCTGCATGCGGGTGTTCCCTACGGACGAAACTTCGACCGTAATCGATTGATCCAGTCACTACTGGTGAATGAGTCCGGTGACGGATTGGCCATCACCTCCAAGGGAAAGACCGCCGCAGAACTGATGGTGTTTGCCCGGTATGTGATGTTTAGCGAAGTCTACTGGCATCACGCTGTGCGATCGGCGACCAGCATGTTCGCTCGCAGTTTCTTCGAACTGCACCGCAAGATGGACTTGCCGACGCTGTTTCAACAGAGTGAATTTGAGGTAATCGCTGAACTGAGGCGGTCGGCCGTCGGATCCGAAGTCGCATCGTTACTTGATGGAGTTTTCGGCGTGAAGCGGCGGTTGCATAAGCGAGTCGTCGAGTTCAGCCTGTATCAAACGCCGGAGTTGTATCGCACCCTGGCCGGACGCCCCTACAGCGAACTCATCGGCGTAGGTTCCAGAGTGCTGGACACGGCGGAGCGCTGGCTGGGTCGGTCGCTCAATCCCACCGATCTGTTGATCGATGCCCCGCCGATTCACAAGGAAGTCGAGTTTAAGGTCGACATTTTCCATCCGAAGGAAGGGGTATATCGCCCGCTAAGCCAGGTCTCGCCCGTGGTCGCGGCGTTGGCCCGTACGCAGTTTGATGACTATGTCAAACGAGTCCGCGTCTTCGCCGAACCGACGTTGGCTCGAGAGTTAGCCGGGAATCGCGAGTTCGCCCAATGGTTGACGGATGCGGCCAAGAGCTGATTGATTGTGCGATGAACACTGCGAAGGTAGAAATCACTATCGCATTTCAACATTGCAGTGCCGCAGCTTGGGCCAAAACTACCAAAACATTCCCAGTCTCATCCCGAAGATGCTGACGGAACTCGCGCCTGTTGTTGCTTCATCTGGGACTGCGTACGAATAGTTGAACATCAAGCGCAGGCGATCTGCCAGGTACCAATTGACACCTATTGTCGCGAGCGGCATTTGGACGCCAACGGTTTGCCCGGGCGCGCCCCCTGGAGTGTCACCATCGACAAGATCGAGATATGAGGCTCGGAATACCGTTTCAATAGCACCATATCCCAATTGCTCTTCGTGCGACTTCGACGAGAACTGAGAAATCAGAGGACGACGAACCGAGACGAGACCAAATGATCCGGTGGATTTTTGGTAGCTGCGATGCTCTCCGGTCAGGAAATAACCAAGATCAAGATAGCTGCCATGGAAGAAAACGGGACCGCCACCAATTTGATCGATGACTGTGCCGTACCATTCGGCTTGCGCCCAGAACGAATTGTGGACGCAGGCCCACTGAACATTGGCGAGTTGCTGAAAGGAGGCCGGAATCTTCAGTTTGGGAATGAATGGAGAAGTCGACGAATCGCTCAAATCCAGCAACGGAGTTTGAGGCTGTTCGTTGATGGCCACAAACCCCTGGTTTGGAAGCCGTTCCGACAGAACCACACCCCAATGCATTAATTGCCGACCTTCATTTTCGTAATAGGCCAGCCCCGTCCCCTTGAATGTAAAATCGGTTGTACTTGTCTGCCCGAATTGAAGATCGCTTGAGTCGGTCCCGGCGGCAAACACACCACCGGAGAAAAGCAACATTTCGTCGCGAGAGCTTCTCGTGTAGGCGATTCCCCAGTTACGCGCCGGATCCAATACATTGATCGGCGACCGCTCCATGAACGCGAAGGAATTGGCGCTTGTGGCCCCCTCCAGACTGAAGGGTTCACGCATATGCCCATACCTAAATTCACCACCTTCTGCGACATTGCCGCGGCCGAAGTAGAGGTCGCGAACGACGATACTACCCGTTGCCAAGTCGATTTCACCGACATAGCGGCTTTCGGGAGAGAGATGCCCTTCCGCACCAATGCGTGCACGTCGCAAGCCGACGGTATCCCCTAGCTCACCAAACGTGTCTGCATTCTTCGCACTCTGATCAGACCAGAGAAAATCAGTATCGATTCGCCCCCGCAAATGAAACTTTGCAGGTTGTGGCTGGGGCGGCCTTGGAACCGATCGATCTGGAATTATTGGGGTGTACAGACTCTGGAGCGTTGGAATTTCGGAGGGCGCGGTTGCTGGCTGAAAGGTTTGAGATAATGCTTCACCACATTTAGGCTCGGTCTCTTGCCCATAGATAGGGCTACCACAGACAAGCCATGACATCAGGAGCACAAGGCGGATCAGAAATTGAACATGCCTCACCCGCCAATTGGCGAAAACATCTGCGATGGGATGGT
>DASYEA010001030.1:0-12829 GCA_036499265.1 Schlesneria sp.
AGATACACCGTCGCAACCACTGTCAGAACCGAGACCAGCATTGTGATCCCTTGAAATCGCAAAACGATCTGCAACGTCTGGCCGTAAAACTGGATGATCCATTCAAACACGGCTTCGGATGACTTATACATCCAACTTTGCTGTGCGGGAGGTTTATGGTGCAGCAAACGAGCGCACATCATTGGCGTCAGTGTAAGTGAGACAACGGCTGAAATTAGAATCGTCACGCTGAGCGTCACGGCGAATTCGCGGAATAGCCGTCCGACGATATCGCCCATGAATAGCAACGGAATCAGCACAGCGATCAGCGACACGCTAAGTGACACGATCGTGAATCCGATCTGCTCAGCCCCCTTCAGCGAGGCGGCCATCGGCGATTCGCCTTCTTCGATGTAGCGCATGATGTTTTCAATCATCACGATCGCATCGTCGACAACGAAGCCCGTCGAAATCGTCAGCGCCATCAAGGTCAAATTGTTAAGGCTGTAACCGAGCAGATACATCACTCCGAAGGTACCGATCAGCGACAGCGGGACGGCCACGCTGGGAATAATTGTCGCGGAGACGTTACGGAGAAATACGAAAATCACAAGCACCACAAGCACGACTGTGGTGATCAGTTCTCGTTGTACGTCTTCTACCGATGCACGGATCGTGGTCGTTCGGTCGGTCAGGATTTCGACCTCGACGGCTGCAGGGAGCGATTCACGCAACTGCGGCAGCAGCGATTTCACGTTATCGACGACTTCAATGATGTTGGCACCGGGCTGTCGCTGAATATTGAGAATGACTGCAGGCGTGTCGTTCATCCACGCGGCTTGCCGAACGTTCTCGGCGCCATCAATGATGTCGGCGACATCAGACAGCTTCACCGATGCCCCATTACGGTAGGCGACGATGAGCTGACCGTATTGCTCGACAGTGAACAGTTGATCATTGGTTCCAATCGTGTACGACTGACGAACCCCATCGAAGCTGCCCTTGGCTTGATTGACATTCGCTGCTGCCAAAACCAGGCGAACGTCCTCCATATTCAGGCCCATCGCGGACAACGCCGTGGGATTGACCTGGATGCGAATAGCCGGTTTCTGCCCGCCGCTGATGCTAACCATCCCGACACCGGGCAACTGGGAGATCTTCTGCGCCAGTCGCGTGTCCGCCAGGTCTTCGACCTTTGCCAGCGGCAGTGATGTCGATGACAACGCCAATGTTAGAATGGGGGAGTCGGCAGGGTTGGTCTTCGTGTAAATTGGAGGATTTGGCAGATCGCGCGGCAGGAAGCTGGATGCCACGTTGATCGCCGCCTGAATCTGTTGAGCGGCGACATCGATATCGAGGGCCAGGTCAAAACGTAACGTAATGACGGAACAGCTCTCGGAACTGATCGAGGTCATCTGAGTCAGCCCCGGAACCTGACCGAACTGTCGTTCGAGCGGTGCCGTGACTGATGAAGCCATGACATCAGGGCCAGCCCCCGGATAGAAGGTCAGCACTTGAACAGTGGGATAGTCAACTTGGGGCAAGGCCGAGACGGGCAACTGGCGGTAAGCGACAAGTCCCGAAAGCAGGATCGCCACCATGAACAGCACCGTCGCAACCGGCCTTAGAATGAACGGCCGTGACGGATTCATGGATTGTCCTTATTTTCCGAATTCTCTTCGCCGCACGAGGGGACTGGCTTTGACCTGGAGTCTGACGCGCTGCTGGCAGGGTCCGTTGTGATCGCAGTCTTTTCGCGATTCTGTTCCGCCGTTGCTGGCGATGGTCCCGGATCTGCGGAGGGGGCAGTACTCGACTTTGCGGGTGCGTCGGCCGGAGATCTAGGCGCTACATCAGTGTGCTTGTCCGGTGCTGTGGCAGCTTTCTCAGGCTTGCTCTCTCCTTTGTCTCCCGCCGCCCCTTTTTCTTTCTTGCGGCTGGAAATTTTCGCACCCGGTTGGAGTTTGTCGAGTCCGTCGGTTACGACCATTTCACCAGCCTCCAAGCCGGACTCAATTGATGTCTCGGCCGCTTCCGTTGGACCTGGGACGACATTCCGCAGTTCGACGGTCTCATCCTCTTTGACAACATAGACGTACATCGACGTTGGGCCGCGTTGCACGGCGGCGGAGGGGACGACAATCGCATCTCGCTTATTGTCGACCAGCAGGCGAGCATTCACGAACTGGTTGGGAAACAGCATTCCGTCTTCGTTTGCGAACTCCGCCTTAATTCGAACGGTACCAGTGGTGGCATCAACTTGGTTGTCGATTGCCAGCAGCTTCCCCGAAGCGAGTCTAACCTTGAAGTCACGATCGAACGCATCCACTACCAAATTGTCCGTCGAGTTGGATCGCTTTTGAACCCGGGCGATGTCGTCCTGTGGAATCGTGAACACGAGCGCGATCGGTTGCAACTGAGTAATCACTGCCAGGCCGGTGGGATCATTGGCGCGAACGATGTTTCCTTGGTCGACCAATCGCAGGCCGATCCGTCCAGAAATCGGTGCCGTGATACGGCAGTAGGTGAGCTGCAATTGAGCATTGGCCACTGTCGCTTCGTCGGTTTGAATCATCGCCATCGTTTGCTGAACGATCGAAACCTGATCGTCCACCTGTTGGGCTGCGATCGACTTGGAGGAAGCCAATCCTTCGTAACGGCTCAGCGTCGTTTTCGCAGTCTTCACTGTGGCCTGATCGCGAGCAAGTTGCCCCTCAGCCTGATTGAGTTGAACTTCAAAGGGACGCGGGTCAATCTCGGCCAGCAGGTCTCCTTCGTGAACCATCTGCCCTTCTGAGAAGGCGACCTTGATCAACTCTCCTTCCACGCGACTACGGATCGTGACGGACTTGAAGGCTGTCACCGTGCCCAGTCCATTCAGATACAACGGCATATCGCGTTTCTTGACAACGGCCGTGGAAACGGGGACAACCCTTGCCGGTTTGGTGGTGGCTGGCTTGTTCATGCCGAGCCATGTTTTGACCTGTGGAAGCCACTGAGGTTGATAGTACCAGCCGGCGACTCCCAACCCGCCCACCACCAGCCAGCCAAACAGCGATGTCCAGCCCGAGGAGTGTGATTGCGTTGATGGCGACCCCAAAGGTTTGATCGCTGGAGAGTGGGCGGATGGCGCATGCGTCGACTGAGGCGAAGTGGGCCTCGCGATCAGTTTGTCGGCAGACATCGGAGACGTTTCTTCCATCGGTTTCGTGCTCATGCTGGCAGACTCATGGCGGATCTAAGGTGGGAATCAACGGAGACTTGTTATCTTATGCATAGGCATCGCTGAATGCTCAATAGAAAGTTGAGCAGATTCCGTGACGGCAATTGATTCTGAGCTGAGCCTGAACCGACACAGTCCACGTCAGCGAAAAAATATGCCTATTTTCAAGCCATAAAATGAGATCGGGTCGGTTCTTTTGTGGCGAAATTACTTTTCGGTAACGAACTTTTAGGGATTGAGGTACCACGACCAACAGGCCCGTTGACCCCGTCAAAGCCGTCGTTTCGTTCTGACATTTTGTCGCACTTCGGTGGGGTTCTCTGCGCCGTTCCATCGGACAGATGGATCACCTCAATTCGACCTGGCCGAACATGAGTTCACCTGAGGCGATCGTGGCTTCGATTTCAAGACGTTCGTGCTCTGGAGGTAAACGGAAGATCATCAGGTCAGCCAACGAGCCGCGGCGCAGACGGACGATTTCGTACCCCAGCAGCTTGGCGGCGTTCTTGCTTGCCATATCGACAGCATCTTTTAGAGAGACGCCGGCGAACTTGATCACCTTTGCGACGCACGTGTCGGTTCCCTGGGCTGATCCGGCCAGCATTTCTCGTTGTCCAGCGACGACCAGTTTACCACTCTCGAGTAGTTCGCTACGTCCCAGCTTGCTCTCGTAGATGGCAGGCGGGCAACCTGCCCATCCCGCAGCATCACACGTCATGATGGTGCGTCGCGTGGACTTCACCTTAATGAACGTGCGGACTAACGATGCGGGCAGATGGTGACCATCGACGATCAAGCTCGCGATCAATCGCGGATCCGAGAGTTGTTCGAAAATATAGTTGCGATGTCGGTGAATCATGGCGTGAGCACCATTGCCCAGATGCGTGCTAAGCTCCGCGCCGGCGTCAACCGCGGCGGAGACTTGCTCGGGAGTCGCAGCCGTGTGTCCGATTGCGATCACGACATCTGCTGCCACAGCCTGCCTGATAAAGTCCAGTGCACCATCCACCTCGGGTGCAATCGTGACCAGCTTGATGCGACTACCAGAGATCTCCTGTAGCTTCAGAAATTCATCCCAGTCGGCCGCTCGCACATGCTCTTTGGGATGCGCTCCGCGTGGGCCGTCTTCGGATGAAATGTAGGGACCTTCGAGATGGCAACCACAGATCATGCGATTTGCCGCTGGATCGGCTTCACAGGCAGTGCGGATCGCAGCGAAGCCCGCGGCCAGACCTTCGAATGAATTCGTGATCAAAGTGGGGCAAAGCCGTGTCACGCCGTGTTGATAGAACGGCTTCAAGGTCTTCAACACGTCGCTGCTTGTCAGCTCATCGTTGCTGAACCAGATGCCGCCATAGCCGTTAACTTGCAGATCGAATAGTGCTGGGGCGACAAACGGCCAATCCGCCACACCAGTCGCCGGCCAAGCGGGCTCGACGGAGCGAATGCGATCACCCTGAACAGTGATTCGCAGCGGTTCGCCATTTTCATAACTCCGAGCATGCAGCGTGAACATCGTGTCCTAATCCTCGTTGAAGAGTCTATTCGATCGTCGGCGTTCGCTTGTGCCAGTCGGTTCGTTGTTGGAAAGCGACGGCCGCATCGAGAATCGAGTTCTCACACAGAGCTCGGCTGGTGAATTCTAATCCTGTCGGTAGGCCTCGCGCTCCAAAGCCGTTTGCTACCGTAATTCCGGGCAATCCCGCTGCGTTCGCCGCGCCACTGATATCGGTGCTGACAAAACCGCGTGACCATTCGGTGAACTTTTGAGCGATCGGTCCCGCCTCGGTATTCAGCGTCGGCGTCACGATCGCATCGAAGTCTTTGATCGCGCTATCGACTTCCTTCTGGATCCGACCACGAATTCGCAGCGCGTTGATGTAGTCTCGCGCGGGAACCAACAGATTTGAGAAGCCGCCCCAGCGATCCTCGGGAGCCGACAACTCCCACACATCGCCACTCGTCATGAAATCCCCGAATGCCGCACCCATCTCGCAAGAGATGATTGTCGAGGCGACGACCGCATAAGGGAGGTCCGGCAGCTTGATTTCTTCGATCGTGCCAATCTGCTTCAGGACCTCCAGTGAACTCTCGTAGTTCTTGCGGACCGCGGGTTCCAGTTTGTCGAAGTCGACATCCAGCGTGGCGAATCGAAAGCGACGCTGCTCAGAGGAGATTGGCTTGGCTTGACCGCCGCGGTCATACGTCCAAGGTGTCGGAATACTGGTCGGATCCAGCGGATCGGAACCAGCAATTGCATTCAACACTAGGCCACAATCATCGGCCGTCCGGCACATCGGACCGAGCTTGTCCATGGTCCAGCTCAGCGCCATCGCGCCGTGGCGACTGACGCGTCCGTAAGTGGGTCGCAGGCCAGCGATGCCGTTGTAGCCCGCCGGGGTTATGATCGATCCCCATGTTTCCGAACCAATCGCAAACGGTATCAGACCCGCGCCGACTGCCGATCCCGGGCCGGACGATGATCCCCCCGACCAGCACGTTTTGTCCCAGGCATTCAATCCGGGACCGGTGAAGCTGGCATTGGCTTGCTTGTACCCAAAGCCCCCCGCAAGTTCGACCATCGACAACTTTGCGCACAGAACCGCTCCTGCCGTTCGCAGTCGACTGACCACCGTAGCGTCTTCATCGATCAATTGATCTTTTAGCGGTGCCGCTCCCCAGGATGTTGGTGTCCCCTTCGTAGCGAACAAGTCTTTGACTGCGTACGGAATCCCGTGCAACAGGCCGCGATCCTGACCGCGCTTAAGCGCCTCATCTGCCTGTTTGGCTTGATCCAGAGCGATGTCGTGCATCACGCGGACGACCGCATTGAATGTTGGTCCGTGTTTTTGCAGACGATCGAGAAAGTAGTTCGTCAATTGGACTGATGTCACTCGACCGGAGCGCAGGTTAGCCGCCAATTCCCGAATCGATGCAAAGGCGCGTGAAGTCGAATCAGGCATAGAAACGACCTCCCACTTAGCTCTTCGGCGGAGTTACGACAGCAGCACGATAAGCACTGTACACGAACGCCGGTTCGTCGGAGTTCTTCAGCGGGAATTCGGCGAGGGCTCGACCGCGAGCCACGTCGCCGCGAATGTCGCGAAAGATTCCTTGGATCGCCACATCGTCAAAATGTTCGTTGGGATACCGACGCACCAGATAAGTCAGCAACAACACCTCTGGTGGAGGTGGCGCCTCTGCTCCGATCGGAGCGGGGTCTTCCGGCAACTTGGGAGCCGGTGGTACATCTGAGCTAGCGGCCGGCGCCGCAGTCAGGGGAACGGCGGATAGCCCGGCACCCAAGACAATTTGCCGAGCGAAATCACGTCGCAGCATTCGACTATTGTCGTCGTCCTGGCGCATCGGAAGTACCTGAATCGGGTCGCGAATCGATCACGATTTGTGCCGTGAGTGGCCAGTTGAGCTTAGTCGTCCACGGAATTCAATTGCAGGTTGAGATATCGCGCGCTTCGACAGCCATGTCGATCTGTTCGACGTGGCTGAGCGTCGTGAGGCGATCCCGACCATGAATATAACGGCAAAGTTATCTATTTCTAGTGGCACGCGAATTGCCAATGGATTTGATAGAAAACTTAAGTTTCCTTTATAATTAGATCGGATAGAATCTGATGAACGTGCGCAACCGCCCTCGTGGATTTACCTTAATTGAACTGCTGGTCGTGATCGCAATCATTGCGGTGTTGATTGCACTCTTGCTGCCAGCCGTTCAGCAGGCCCGCGAGGCTGCTCGACGAACACAGTGCAAAAACAACCTGAAGCAGATCGGATTGAGCGTTCACAATTATCTCGATGTATTCGGCCAAGTGCCTCCCAGCGCGACTCTATTATCCGGAGTCGCCAGCAGTTCTTGGTCGGTTCACGGCCGCATTCTGCCGTACCTCGACCAAGTCAACCTATTCAATGTGATCGATCTCTCGAAGGGTTGGAGCGGTCAGATGGCAATTGATGGGCTGCGGATTCCGACGTACGTCTGTCCCAGCGATGCGAAGGCAGCCACAACTCGAGACGACACCAGCCCGAAACTCTCCCACAACATATGGAATGAATTACGGCACTTGGTTTGTCTGGGATCCCGCGACCGGAAAAGGTGGCGACGGGATGTTTCATCCCAATGCCAGAATTGGACTTGGCTCGGTGACGGACGGATCGAGTAACACGCTAATGATCTCTGAAGTGAAGGCCTGGAGCCCCTATCATCGCAACGTTCCCCCCGCCTCACCCGCAATTCCGGGCACGGCCACGGCCGTGCCGGCGAACATGACGGCCTCGGGTGGTAATGCCAAGAACACAGAGCACACCGAATGGGCTAATGGCCAAGTGCATCACTCCGGATTCACGACCACACTGAACCCCAACGCTAAAGTCACCTGTGTGGTCAGCGGCACCACCTACGATCAGTGCGACTACAACAGTTGGCAAGAGGGAACTCTTCCCGCCACGACAAGTTATGCGGCCATCACGTCGCGCAGCTACCATCCCGGGTCCGTCAATTCCGCGTTGATGGACGGCACCGTGCGGACGATTAGCGAAAATATCGATCTGAACGTCTGGCGAGCCCTGAGTACTCGTGCGACCGGAGAAATCGTGGGCGAGTTCTGATCGGTGCAGCGATACAACTGTTATCCCCTGTCAGCCTTTAAGATTTCGTGGCGTGAGGTCCTCGGACCTCGCGCCAGCGGTTGCGACGACCGACAGAAGTAGCTAAGCTTCGTCCCAGCAGGCCATTTGCCATCTGGCAGTGGCAGTAACTCGCATCCGTAGCTCAATTGGATAGAGCATCGGTCTTCGGAACCGAGGGTTTGAGGTTCGACTCCTCACGGGTGCACTTCTTAAATGCATAGCCAGCGAAGCTTTTAGCTGCCTGTATTCGCCCCTTTTGTCTACTAGGTTGGGCGGTTCCTCACCACTGTTGGGGATTTTTTGTCGGCTGGCCGTTTTGCTCACCTCTGCCGCCGCGGAATGTGCAGAGCTCAAGGGACCGTCGTTTTCTCAAGTGTGCCGGTGCTCGACCTCAAATTTGCGGACTAGCCGCTCACCGTAACGACGTTTCTCAGGGCTCTTGCGTAACATCTACCGCAGTCCGAGACGCGATGGATCCAATCCTGATCGCGGCAATCGGATAAAAATAACTTCAAGATCGCGAGTATCCGGCTGATAGTGTTCGGAAAACTCTGTTCCGTATCGCCTCATCACTCTATAGCAGATGGCATTTGTACGACGTTCAGCGAAATGAACGTTGGCTTGAAGTCAGCGCTGCCTGTCAGCCGAATAGCAAATCCTCTCGTCGATGCATTGATCATGACTAGAAAACAGGGCAGGATTGAGGCTCCAATTAGATCGCGGATATCAATCCGAAGTTAGCATAACTTGTCGAATCGCAGTGGGATGTTTCGTCAATGATCATTGCAAGATGTCCGGTATGCTCTCATGAGATCAAAGCTCCAGAGTCGTTCATTGGCAAGAAAGTGCGATGCAAATCCGAAGAGTGCGGTGAGGTGTTTGTCGTCACGCCCGCGCCGGCATCGCTTGAACCCTTAGCGCAACCGTCCATTGACCTGACGATTCCAGGACCGCCGCCGTTCATGACCCTTGGCATTGCCAGTGAAAGGGTAGCAAATACGGTAGAGCCGACAATCCCTGCTGCCGCGGACATTCGATACCCCAACTTGCAGAAATATCTACACGGGGCCAGGGTCGCTGCAATGATTCAATTGGCCGTGACAATGACCATCTCATGCACGATCCTGCTGCTTTCGTTCATCTATCCCCTGTCGCAGAAATACAGTTTCCAGGGGGGCACGATTGTCATCCTGATAGGATCCGGTCTCAGCGCTCTGACTGGGCTGGCTGGCTACCTTATGTTTATCTTCTGTATGGCCGGAATTGAATTTGTCCATGTGATACTCGATATTGAATCAAATACGCGTACGTCTCAATACCAAGAATTTGAAGAATGATGCCGTGTCATCGTTGATGCACCACCTGACTAAGGCATTCGCTGCCGAATACAGTCAAGGATCGGAACCCCGTGGTCGGCGTGCTAATCGAACTATGTTGGAAGTGGCAGGGCTCAAATCAGAGAGATAAGGTTGAAATGACGAAGAGAATTCCGCTGACGGGAAGCTCGGACAAGGCGAACAACTCGATCGGATTTTCATGATTGCTTCTCCAAACTCTCCCACCCTCCTTTCTCGCGTCACGTGTCCTCAGTGCTTCAGCAAGTTTTTGCCTGAAGATGTTCTGTGGATCAGCGAGCATCAGGATCTGTCGATCTTGGATAACCGCGTCCCACAAGGGCAACTGCGGTTTCTGCCGAGCCGATTTACCCCTCAGGCCGAAGCATTGGACCCTCGCGGCATGCGGTGCCATCGGCTGGCGTGTCCCACGTGTCACCTTGAGATTCCGCGGCCGCTGTTGGAAATGGAGCCCTACTTCCTTTCCGTGCTCGGCAGTCCCGGCAGCGGCAAGAGCTATTTCTTGGCGGCAATGACGCGCCAGCTCAGGCGTCTACTGCCAATCAAGTTTGCGACAGCGTTTGCTGATGCCGATGCGACGATCAACCTGCGGCTGAAGAAATTCGAATCCGATCTGTTCGCCAACCGCAATCCCGATCAGCTTCAAGAACTGCGTGAACTCATCGGCAAGACGCAACTCGAAGGCGATGGATACTCGGCGGTAAACTTTGGCACGCAATCGGTCAGCTACGCGTTGCCATTCGTCTTCACCCTTCGGTTGGGCGATCAACATCCTCACTTGGAGCGTCGGGGTGTCGGACGGACAATTTGCCTTTTCGATAACGCGGGTGAACACTTTTTGCCGGGGATGGATTCGTCCAAGGCCCCCGTCACCAGGCATCTGGCCGAATCAAGGATGCTCTTCTATGTATTCGATCCGCTACAGGACAGCCGCTTCCGCCGACTAGACAAATCCCTTGAGGCGGGCACGGTCGATAAGTCGCATCTGGGTTCGCAGGAAGGTGTCTTTGAAGAAGCTGCGACTCGAATTCGACGATATGCCGGTCTCTCGACAACTCAAAAGTACCCTAAGCCCGTTGCAGTTGTCGTCACCAAATGCGACCGTTGGATGCATCTTGTCTACAGTTCGATTCAGGATCGAAGTCCGATCGTGCCTTGGACGATGAAAGATTCAGATGGCGTGGATCATCAAACTCACGCCGTGGATGTCGGCTTGGTGGACTACGTCTCGAACGGAATCCGCGAGTTATTGATTTCCACTTGTGCAGAAGTGGTCGGGGCAGTTGAAAGCTTCTCCGATTCCGTGCGTTACATCCCTGTCAGCGCTACAGGATGGAACACGGACGTCGACTCCCTGACCGGCCAAGCGGTCATGCGCCCCGGAGAAGCTGAACCGTTCTGGGCGGAAGTTCCGTTCCTGTACGCGTTGGCCAGCAGTTCACTGGGGCTCGTCCCGAAGATCCGAAATGTCTATGAGGAATAGCCGTAGATTCCTCGGTTAAAGTTTGTAGCACGCGGCACATTTAGCGGAACAAACAGCGACGGCTTGTAGTATCAGGGATGCAAGATGAGTTTTGAAATCCTCTACACTTCTGCCCCCTCAGGACTGCGACCTGGCAGCAGCGGATATTGCACCGTTCTGAGCAGCCGTGGAGTTCCTGCGCCGACTGTGGAATTGCTGGAGTCACTCAGTGGTTATCGCCATCTGTTTCCGCTCGGACATCCACAGGCGACTCTGAACCCGGTGAATTTTGGCCACTATGTCATGCGAATCAGCGGCCGCCGGGAGCATGTGTTGTCACGCGTCTCTGACTTCAGGTTGGACTATACGGGTCGATCAAACAAACTCGCGCACCATGTCGTGGTGGACGAGATCGCTGCAGTTCCCGCCGGCCCCGCCTGGCTGTTGAAGCGTCCCAACTGGATCCGCGATAACTGGAACGGAGACGTTGGGTTCTCAGACGGTAGTCGGATTCCCGCGCCAGATGTCCGTGCTGCGGAACCATGCTCGGCGTGGGCGCGGGCCACCGGTGACGCTGGATGGGCAGGTGTCCTGGCAGAATCGTTCCTGGCAGACCCGAATCGGAAGGTTTTCCTGATCTATCGGCCTGGAACTGATGTGCTGGCGCTGTTCGACGAAGCGATCAAGTTGTTACCCGAATTGAAGCGGTGGGACGTGACCTTCGCTACGTTTGGTGCGGCGCTGCCGGCGACAGTCGAATGCCAGTGGAATGGAGTTGTGGCGGGCTCGGCAGAGGTCGATCAAAGCCGCAAATTTATCAATGCTCTGCGAATTGATCTGACGGCAAAAAATGCGAACGCACAGGGCGGACCACTAGTGGCTACCGCCCGCTCGGGAATTGCATCGGCACCGCAGTTGTCCGCGAGTCGACTAAAATTGCCGAAGCATAATGTCGATCTAGAAATGTCAGAGGATGTCTCTGAATCCACAATCGCTCTGAACAGACCCGCCGGTTCGCGCGATCGAAAGATTCCACCTTCGCTACCGTCCGCCCGTGCAAGGTCCGCCACTCAGCCCGATGTTGGCGTGATGCGATACATCACAGGCGCCATCATCGGTGGTGTTGTCATCGCGATCCTCGCGGCAATGGTTTTCATGTCGCCGAAACCCGAATCGACTGACACGAATCAGCACTTGGCCGATTTGAACCCGGTGGAGAATCAGACGCCAATCACTGAAGCTTCAGGAAACTCAGCCGCCGCATCGGTGCCGCTCGCGGATCTATCTCCTCAAACGCCCGCAATACCGATGGCACCCGACACTGCGAATCGTGATCTCGAGAAGGTGGCGACCCCGCCGGCAACTGTTCAGTCTGCTGGCGATCCCCCCGAAAATCTTCCGCCACCCGACCCTAAACCTGCGGGACATGAAAAGAAGCCTGAAGATGCAAAAGTCGTCGAGAACAGGCTTCCCAGTACTCCGTTGGCCATCTGCACGAAGAAACGCGTCAAGATCGAGAATGGAGATCAATGGCAGACGAGTTTTAATTTTTCGGCCACCTTGAAGGGTGATGCGAAGAGCATTCACTTTCTGGTACCGGTCGACGCAAATAGCCAGGTTGTCTCCAGCTTCGCGAAGGCCACCGCCAAAGTGGAAACTGAATCCTATAACGAAAATGTGGTGGTGCTGGAAATCAAGAAAGAAGGAAATCAGTGGGGCAGCAATCATCCCCTCAAAGTGTCGATCCCGATGACCATGGATTTGACAGGCAACCGCGAATCGTTTGACCTTCGAAGGGAGTCCGAAGTCGTCATGACGGGCCCGAGGCTCGACAAGGTGCTGGCATTCGCATTTTCTGGCTGTGTTGTGGAGGGTGAACGCCCCCTTCTGGCGCTTTTCCACGCGCCGCCGCTCCAGTCGCCAGACCCACTGGCATTGCATAAAGCGGGGAAAGTCGCCCATTCCAATGGGAAGGCAGAATTGTACGAAGCTCCCCTGCTCGGTAGTGCGGAAGGCAACGGGGACAAAGAGGGGCGGGACAACGCCGATCACCTGAAGAATGATCTTTTGAAGTTTCTCATGGAATGTCCCAACCTTTTGGCTATTCATGACTTCGTTGTCACGGTCCCTGACAGCGGAGAAATTCCTTGGGGTGGTACGCGAAAT
>DASYEA010001031.1:0-5702 GCA_036499265.1 Schlesneria sp.
TGGCTTCGTTCAAGTCGTCGACTTTTTTCGCTCGGACCGCCGCCTGCACCAACAACAATCCGACGCTTTGTGGCGTCTGGTTCGGATTGGTTGCTAATGGGCGTGGATACAGAAACAACTCCAGCGGACGAGTCTCCGGCAAAACCACGTGCTTCAAGACTTCATAGATGTCGACATTGTCGACCGCTTTCTTTCGCCAGAGGGCTTCGATGGCCGTCAGGCGCTGTTCGACTTTCTGCAACACCGGCGATTGCTCACTGGCTTGCGGTTGTGCGATGGTCGGAAAACCAGATGTACTTCCTTGATCGGCTTGCATCGCTTCCACGGGTGGACCCGCATGCAGCGACTGCGAGATCGCTTTAATGGAGAGGTCGGTGAGACCATGTTCAGCGGCGAGCTTCGCGATTTGAGCGGCTTGCTCAAACTGGGCCAGCGTGACGACATTGCCTTTGGTTCCAGTCGTTGGAGGTGTCGGATTGGCTGACCGGATCGAAAGTCCTGACAACTGCGAGACAATCGCCGGGGCCAGCATTTGCTCCCACCGAGTCAGATGCAGTGGCTCGTCTTTTCCGTGACGAACGGGTTGATCGTGCCGGCTTGTCTTCTTTTCGTCTTTGTCTTTTGCTTTAGTTGGCGTCTTCGGAATGACGAGGTCGAGCATCTCGGTCCAGCGTTTTTCAGCGGTCTCCTTGTCGCCTGCGTCCAGCGCGATCTGCCCCCATTCCCGCAGGATCGCCATCGTATAACCATTGTCGGAATTCCGACGCGACGCTTCTAAAGCCCGCGTTGCCAGGATCGCTCCATCGTCCCGCAGGTTTTCCTGCTTCAGACAATCTCGGGCCAGCAACCACAAGGCCGTTTCCCGCAACGCCACTTCTTTCTGCTTCGCGGTGAATCCCCCTTTGGCGGGTTGTGGCTCAAGAGGTGTGCGGGCGAGAACCTCTATCAATTGCTTGAGAACGTTGCCGGTAGTCTTTGTATCACCGGTGGATATCGCCAGTTGGACATCCAGGATGAGCACCGACAGATCTTCGGGACGCTTCGAAACAATGTCGGCAATCGCGTCCCGTGTCTTGGCCAGCATGCCCGGCTTCTTAGTGAGATCGGCCAGCAATCGACCGAGTGCGCTGGTCATGCTTGCTTTGTCGAGGTCCCGTGATTCGACCAGCAGCACGAGATCGACTGGCGCTGCCTCTTTGCCATCGGCTCCCAATGATCCGGTTAGCAATTCTGGCAGTGTCTCTGGTTGCAAGTCTTTCATCGCCGCTTCGAAACCGCTTTGTAACTCGTTCTTGATGTTGTCGCCGCCATAGCGCTGCGCGGTGACCATATCTTCACCTCTTGAGAGAGCATCCTGATACAGGCGGATTGCATCGACCGGGTAGCCGAGGGTGCGGACTTCTTTGCCGAGAGCAATTGTGTTTCGCAGCTTTCGATAGACTTCATATTGGCGATCACCGTAGTTGCGAGATGATTTCTCGTTAATCGCCATCAGGATGACACGTCGGGCATCGTCCTTACGTCCTCGTTGGCGATACAGATTGACCAGCGCTTTACCAGGGGTATAGGTGAACTCATTGCCTGTCATCAACTCTGGTTCTTTGATCGCCGTTTCAAGATAACGAATAGCCAGGTCGACACAGGATTCATGAGCCATCAGTTCTTGGGCGATTTCCCAATGTGTGTAGTGGCCGACCTGCTGGATCCCTTTCATGGTCGGCAACAGCTTTTCGAAGACGGCTTTACCTTCGTCGACTCGACCTCGCCGCAAGTCGATCATGGCGAGCAGCGGTTCGCCTGCCTGCCAATTCTTGAGCTTGCCGCGAGCTTCTGTGACTTCGGTTGCCAGGGCATCCAGTTTTTTCGACTGTGCCGCCATGCCCAGGAAACGACTTAGCAGCGTGGTCATCTTTCCATCGCTGTTCCAGCTTTGGATGCTTCCGAACCCCGTCCATGCTCCCGATTGGGCGAGCGATGTCTCGGTGGGGATAATGCCTTGGCGTGCGTAGTCGTAGATCTCCGGCATATTCCATAAAGCGTCACTGTTCAGGTTCGAGAGCAACTGCGACCGTTGGTCCGGCAGTTCTGCCCAGGCTTTCTTGAACAGCAAGATCGATCGATCCTTGGTCTTGTCGCGCCGGGACATATTGCTGATGAGGTTCGTCAACTCGTAGGGGCTTTGCCGGAACGACTTCAGGTCGATCTCTTCGTAAAGGGTTGCCAGGTCATCCAGTTTGTCAGCGTTCTCAAACGCATTCTGGATCTCCCAGTACCCGTTGCGCAGCAGGCGAGGATCCTTCTTGAGAGAGACCTTAAAATGTTCCAAGGCCTCTTTGTGCTTGCCATCTCGAACCAGTTGCATCGCCAACTGATAGCGAAATTGCGGATCGTCTCCTTTGGTTTCCGCGTATTTCGCCGACAATTCGGCCACTTTCTTCGAATTGTCCGCGGCTGTGTAGTACTCAATCAGCGTCTCGATCAGTTTTTGAGACTTCGGCGAGTGCGCCAGTTGCTCTTCGACCTTCTTGGTCATTTCCGGCAGCTTGCCTGAGCGTTTCAGGACCTGCAGTGCCTGCTGACGCGCTCCGCTGTCATCGCGACCTGATCGTCGTCCGCTATTCAACGCATACTGAGCCGCGGTGCCAGCTGATCGTCGCAGTAACTGATGAGCGATTTGAGTCGCAACGTCGTTCTTGCCTTGTAACTGATACTGCTGCATCAAGTTCATCAGAACATCGGTCTTGTTACCTGCCTGTCGTCCTGCGCGAGACAACACCGCTTCCGCCTGTTCATGCATGCCGAGTTGATGCATTTGCCTAGCGAGTTGAATCTGCAGATTGGAATCGAGTCGCAGTCCGAACAACCGCTCGGCAGCGGTCCGCGCACGATCGATGTTTCCACTATTCACTGATAGCCGCAATGCGGCAATTTCTCGCTTCTGCATCGTCTGCTGATCGGCAGCTGGAAGCGCCTCGATGATCGCCAATGCCTCTTGTGGATCTCCTCGCTTCTCATGCAGCCGAGCCAGCTCAAATGCCATCTCTTCGTTGCCGGCTAGCGAATTGGTCGCCTCGGTCAAGACGGTCAGGGAATCATCTTTGTCCTCGTTCCACCAGAAGAGATAACCGAGTCCCAACTTCCAGAAGATCTGCTGCTGAGCCGGCGTCTTGTCGTCTTTGAGCTTCTGCTGAAAGTGATCGATCAGGCTTTTTGTGGAATCGGCATCTTTGTAGACCACGAATGTCTGCCGCAACATCTGCAGCGATGCATGATCATAGATGGGATTCGGAGCGGGAAAGTCTGATTGCTCGTACTGCTGGTTGTTGCCTCGCCAGATATAGAAGTAGCCTTGCGAGCCGGAGGGATTATTGCTGGCATTTCGCTTTCGCGTGGCGGCAGTCAACTTCTGGTTCGCTTCGTGACGACTGACCGCGATCGCCAGATACCGATCCCATAAACTCAGGACATCGCCGAGTTCCTTTTTCTGAGCGCGTTTGGCCATCAACTGCGCGAGGATCTGCGCCTGATACTCTGGAGTGGAGACGTACTGCGCGTAGTTATAGCCGCCAGATGTCGTATTTGAAGCTTCCGTTTTCATTTCGGCCAACCGATCCAGCAACTTCAACGTAATCGCGTGATCACCACGTTGAATCGTTCCCGCCATGACCGATGCAATCTGCATGGGTGACTTCGCAGCCTGCAAAGTCTGCTGAAACAACTGGTCGGCATCGTCCTTACGGTCGGCTCGTTTGAGTTCGGCAACGACCACTTCCAGGAAGGTCTGGCCATAGTTCATCATCGATGTTGCATCGTCAAACTCTTTGTAGATCGACAGGACATGTTCGAGTTCCTCTTTGTCCAACGGATCGAGTTTGACTTCGTGCGCACCGGTTTCCTCGTTGACGACGGCAACAGCCTGTGGGCCCCCACGCGCACTTAGAAGACTTAGGTATGTCGACTTAATGCCGATGTCTGCGCCCGGTTGCATCGACAGCTTCTTCAAAATCTCATATTGCTCTTTGCTGTCATTCCTCAATGCTGCCAGATAGTAGGTGTCGATGGTAGTACGGCGATCCGTCGATTTCTCTGCTGCAGTGCGGTGCTGTTTCAGGAAGTCCTCTTCTTTGCCGGCATTTTTTGCGAACTGTTGCAACCAGGCGAGGCTGGCCAATCGTGCCGTGCCGAAATCATGCGGAGCCCAGAACGGCTGCTGTTGTTGATAACCACCCGCGTAGTAATTGTTCTGGTCCAGTCCCACGGCCTGTCGAATTGTGTGCGTGTACTGCAGGCGTTGCATGAACGAATTCATCTGGCGAAATTGAACAGCAGGATTGCGCGACCGTCCTGTGTTCTTTTTTGCTTGATTTTTCGTCGTCAGCGACTGTTCGTCGTCATTGATGTTCATCGCCAGAATGGTTTCAAACCGACGGTTTGCTTCTTCGGGTTTTGAAGATGCGAGTGCGACTCCCTGACGATAGAGCAATTCCCAGTTCTTGGGTTGGTCGCGGACCAGTCGTTCGAGAATGCCCAGGACTTGATCGTAATTCTTCTGAGTTAGCAGCGAGTCGACTGACTTGATCAGTTGTTCGGGATCCTTCTCGTCGGAGGTTGCTCGCGTCAGTAGAGCCGTCGCCTCCTCGGAATCACCAGATTTCATCAGCAACTGTGCCAGACGCATCGTCCCTTCCTTGCCGGGAACGATCTTGTTCATCTGTTGCTGGAAGCGGATCGCTGCTTCCAGATCGCCGTCCTGTTCGCAAAGCTTCACGAGTTGTTGCAGCAATTGAGTGTCGCGTGTGTCTTCCGTCAGCAGCTTTTCCAGCTCTTGCCGCGCGTTGCCGTCGTCACCTGCCGATTGGTAGGCCTGGGCAATGCAGATCGTCATTTCTCGCTGCTGGTTCGGCTCGCGACGACGATTCTCCAGTCGTTCCAGCAATCGATCGAATTGATTCGTCTGCAGATACAACTCCGTCAGTCGCGGCACGACAGCCAACCGATCATCCAAGGCGGCGGCTTTGTCGAAGGCTCGCCAATAGAGTTCGATCGATTCGCCAGTGCGAAACTGTTCACCCAGCGCCGATGCCAGCAGTAGCAAGCCTTTGGGTTCGGTCGGGTTCACGCGAACAGACCGCCGCAACGCCTGCAGTCCTTCCTCGTTCTCGCCCAGCTGGAAACAAAGCTGCGAAAAGAATTCGTAAAGTTCCGGATTACCGGGGGCAGCAGCTAAGACATCACGGCCCGCTTGAATCGCCTTCTCACGCCGACCCAGTTGGACTTCCAATTGAGCCACCTTCTTGAGGTATTCCGTCCGGTAGCGACGATCGATTGCGGCGAGCTTGGTGTTGGTTTCGACTGCTGCCAGTAGATTCTGTTGTGCTTCAAGTATCCGAGCCGTCGACATCAGGATCGGAACCGATTGCGGTGCCAAATCTGCTGCTTTCGAAACCGCTTCCGCAGCTTCTTTCAACTGTCGCTCGGATTCGTAGGCCCGTGCCAGCCAGAACCATTTCTCTGATCGCGCTACTTTCTCCATGTCAGCGGTCGGGGCAGGGAGGGCATCGAGTTCCATTCGCGCGGTGGTGATGCGATCCTTCAGTTGCTCCAGAGTTTGAAGTTCCTTCAACTCACGCTGCAGCCATGCTTCTCGCTCTTCATCGTTGGCGGCGAGCTTCTGAACAATCACCAATTGCTTGAGCGATTCC
>DASYEA010001032.1:0-6561 GCA_036499265.1 Schlesneria sp.
CGCATTGATGTCCAGCGACTTCATGATTTGGGAAATCCCGGCGTCGAATCCATCGAACAAGATTGATGATCTGAATCCAGAAGAAATTTCGACACCTCAGCTCGTTGGCAGGGGTATTCAGGTGAAGGTCATCTTCTCCAAAAGCATCCCGGAGCTATGATCTAGCGGTGGCTTTGCAATCAATGGGAGTGATTTAATGGCGGCAAGGAATAGCGTTTTGGCGGTCGGAACAGTGGCTTTCGGCTTGATCGTGACGGCCATCATCGCTAACGCGGAGACCAAAGATGCGGCAACGGCTGGCGCAAACCCATTGAAAGAGCGGTTGGTCGAGCAATTTCGTACGCTCGACAAAAATCGTGACGACCGGCTGACCAAGGCCGAACTGGGGGAGGGGTTGTTTGAACAACTCAACACGGATGGTGACGATTTTGTCACTCTGCCCGAAGCCCAAGCCGCCATTCAGAAACGCGGATGGGAAGCGATTCTCAAGGCATCCCAAGCCCCTCGCAATACGACGACAAAGGCATTGGAATCGGACAAGAAAGAACCCGCCAAAGAAGCTTCGCTCCGACAAGGCCCGCGTCGCCTCGTGCCGGGCGATCACTTCATTGGGAGTATGGTTCCGAATCTCAGCTTGACTGACATCAATGATCGCAAGTTTAGCCTGAGTGAATTCACAGATCGTCAGGCAATCGTCATCGCGTTTACCAATACCACCTGCCCGATCAGTAAGAAGTACGCCCCGTCTTTGGCGGCTATCGAACGGCAATACGCCGATCGCAACGTTTCGTTCATCTACGTGAACCCCACATCCGGCGACAAACTAGCGGCGATTCAAGCCGCCATCTCAAATCAGGGGTTTGCCGGGCCGTACGTCCGAGATGCCGACGGTGCCATCGCAAACGCATTGGGTGCGACCCATACGACGGACGTGTTCGTACTGGACGCCAAGCGAACCATCGTCTATCGAGGGGCAGTCGACGACCAATACGGATTTGAATACTCATTGGATGCACCTCGCAACGAGTATTTGAAGTTGGCGATCAACGCAACTCTTGACCGCCGTCCGTTGCTGATTGCGGCGACCCAAGCGCCAGGTTGTCCGTTGGAAGCGGCTGAAGCCTCGCCCAAATCCATCGAGATTACCTATCACAATCGTGTCTCTCGAATCATTCAGTGCCGTTGCCTGGAATGTCATCGTGAGGGTGGCGCGGGCCCGTTCGAGTTGCAGACCTATGAAGATGTTGCGGGTCAAGGGGCCGCGATCAAGCAAGCCGTCGAGCGAAATGTGATGCCCCCCTGGTTTGCGACTCGCCCTGAGAAAGGGGAAGTCAGCCATTGGTCCAATGACCGATCTCTGGCGGAACAAGAGAAAGCGGATCTACTCGCCTGGTTGAATCAAGGGAAGCCAGCGGGAGACGAAAAAGATGCCCCGCTTCCAAGGCAGTTTCCAGAAGGCTGGCGAATCGGCCAGCCAGACCATCTTGTCCAGTTACCAAAGCCGATGCCCGTCAAGGCGACCGGAGTGATGGGCTATCAGAATGTGATCGTTGACGCGGGGATCACTGAAGACAAGTGGATTCGGGCGATGGAAATTCGTCCGACGGCACCTCAAGTCGTCCATCACGTCCTTGTGTTCCTGCTTCCTCCTGAAAATCGCACCAAGGCCGATGCTGATCGTGCTGCTGGCGATGATGAATCGGGTGGTTTCTTCGCGGCCTATGCTCCCGGCGGCGATGCCATGATCTGCGCCGAAGGATTTGGCACGAAAATCCCTGCCGGATCACGCTTGAAGTTTCAATTGCACTACACACCAAATGGAACCGCCACTGAAGATCAAACTCGGTTAGGAATTATCTTTACCGATAAGGAACCGGCTCATTTGCTGCACGTCGCAGGAATAGCAAACCCCAGACTGTCGATTCCCCCTGGCGATGAGAATTTTCCCGTGCTGGCCACACAGACCGTGCAAGCGGACACGACGGTCCTGGCGTTCTTTCCGCACATGCATCTGCGAGGCAAGTCGTTCAAGTACGAAGCGATCTATCCTGACGGTCGCCGCGAAACGCTGCTCGATGTCCCTCGCTATGACTTTAACTGGCAGCTTTCGTATCGACTGGCCGAACCGCTCGAACTCCCCAAGGGGACGACCCTGGAACTGACGGGTTGCTTCGACAATAGCAAGAATAACCCAGCGAATCCCGACCCCACCAAGACCGTCAAATGGGGCCCGCAGACCTATGATGAGATGATGCTGGGATACATCGAGTATTACACGGCCGAAGGGGCAGACCGACCGCTGTCATCCATTCCGAATCTGGAAGGTCTCTTTAAGGGTCTCGACCGGGATAAAAACGGCAAACTGAGCGAAGACGAGCTGCCAGCGGCTTGGAAAGAGCGACTGCTGAAACTGGATGCCGACGGAGACAAAGCAGTCTCCCTCGAAGAAATCCAACGCGGAGCTCGACGCCGTCGCTAGCTGCGAAAGCCGAGCACCATGCGGGGTTCGTTTGCAACCGCGATCCGCGGTCACATTCGAAAAGCTCTAAGCCGGTCGATCCCATTGATAGGTCTTGTGCTTCAGAAAACCGCTGACGCGGATGTTGCCAGCGACATCCAGTTGAACAATCGAAGATCCGCTGTTTTCGGGCCCCTCGCCATCGACCATCGCAGTCAGAGTGCAGTAGTGAATGCCGGCGATCTGCTTAAGATCATTGATGTGGTTATGACCTTGGAAGACGGCAAGGACTTGCCCCGACGCTTCCAGGAACTTTCGAACCGCGTCGCAGTTTCTGACGCCGTAGTCGTTACTCACATCCAGCCGCTGATGAGCCAAGACAATCACGTTGCCCGTTGCCTGCTTTAAATCCGCTTGCAGCCACTCGAGTTCCTGCGGTGGGATGTTGGCATCATTCCACTTAGAGTTCTTGCGACCATAAGGTTGGCCATCTTTTCGAAAACAGGCATCTAGAACAACGAAATGGAATCCCGCTCGATCGAATGAATAGTACGATTGCTGCTGCTCAACGCCACCCAGAAATTCGTCCTTTGTCAGAGTGTCGACGCAGTGGTTTCCCAGTACGTAGTGGCGATCCTGACAGATCTCGACAAATTCTCGATTGATGGACTTCAAATAGCCCTGTTCAATTTCCGGGGTATCCGCCGCATCGACTAAATCGCCCAGTTCCACGACGAGATCGACATTGTTCTTCTGAAACTCCGCTCGTGCAGCAGCAAGCTTGCCAATCGATTCCCGGTAATGGCGTTTTCCTGCCGCAGGCTTATCGGCGTAGTGTAAATCCGTGACGACACCGATTCGCAACTTCGGACTGAAGTCCTGGGCGAAGAGACCTTTTGTACTCGCAGCGGTCGCTGCAAAGAACAAGGCACCGTGCTGCAGAAAAGCCCTGCGCCCCAACACCGAAGTTTGCGTTTGGTCGGTAAACATGAAGCTTCCTGCGGTAAGAGGAGTTTGAGAAGCTGCTGGCACTCTAACATCCAAGTGGTACCGGCGCAACCAATTTCTGGCTTCCAGAGGAACCGGATCAAGGAACGCCACCTGTTTCCCTAGTTCCGGCCTTGTCCTTCAGATGTCATGTCAACGCCGCAGACCCGGATCTTGCGCGGATTGAACGTCCTTGCTGCAACAGCCTGAATATTGCTCATATCGCTTTGAAATCAAGGACAGATATTGTATCCCTAGTCAGATAGTCTTCTTTTCGATTTCACATTTCAGCTTTGTATATTTTCCGATCAAACTGACGAGATGCGAAATAACTACGGCATCCCTCTCTTTAGCGATCTCTGATGCTTGTCTTTGAAGGCATCCGCAACCATGAGTGATCCAGACACGATTCTGAAATTGGTCTTGAGCAACATTCCGCAGGGTGTGTTCTGGAAAGATCGCAATTCCGTTTACCTCGGCTGCAATCGTGTAATTTGTCAGGCCCTTGGATTAAATAGTCCAGAAGACCTGATTGGCAAATCCGACTTCGAGTTCCCATCGATCACACGTCAGCAAGCCGAGAATTTCGTGAAGACGGATCGACAAGTGATGGAAACGGGGCAATCGCAATTCGCCATCGTCGAGCCACTTGACCGATACGACGGCCGAACGATTTGGATCGAGACAATCAAAGTGCCGTTACGTGACTCGCACGGAACCATCATTGGAGTACTAGGGACTTGGCAGGATGTGACCGAGCGGCAGTTGGCGGAAGAGGCACTACGACACAGCGAGCAACGGTACCGCAGCCTGGTCACTGCGACAGCACAGATGGTCTGGATGTCGAATGCACTCGGCAGCCAACTTCAGGTCACCCCGCCTCTCGAGGAATTTACCGGGCTAGCCGGTGAGCAGCTCAAGGGATCAGGTTGGCTGCGGGCCGTTCACCCAGATGATCGCGGCAAGGCCGAGGCGGCTTGGGAGGCCGCTACGATGAGCGGTCGATCATACGAGTGTGAGTTTCGGATGATGCGATCCGATCAGCAGTGGCGAGTCATCCACTCCCGCGGATTTTCAATTCTCGACCAGAATGGTCTGGTGCTGGAATGGATCGGAATTGGGGTGGATGTGACCGAGGGCCGGGAATCTGAACATCGAATCCGCAAGCTGAATGACGAACTGGAGCAACGGGTTCGAGAGCGGACTTCGGAACTGGAAGCCGCCAACAAGGAGTTGGAGGCATTTTCGTACTCGGTCTCTCACGACTTGCGTGCCCCGCTGCGTGCCATCGACGGATTCTCCCGAATTGTTCTCGCAGAGTATTCAGCGGAGATGCCTCCAGAGGCGAGGGAGTACCTTCAAGACATTCGCACGAACACCAGAATCATGGGCCAGTTGGTGGATGATCTTTTGACTTTTTCGCGATTGAGCCGACAACCGATCCGCCGGCTTCCGATCCATCCTGTCGACCTTGTGAATCGCTGTCTGGAAGAGTTGCACAGCCAGTTAGAAGGTCGAAACATTGATATCCGAATTGGCGAACTGACCGACTGCTGGGCCGATCCGGCATTGCTGAAACAGGTCTGGTTGAACTTGCTCTCCAATGCGATCAAGTATTCGTCAAAGCGAGATGTTGCTGTCATTGAAATTGGCAGCGAGCCCACACCTGGATCCGGTGAGCAAACGTATTTCATCCGGGACAACGGCGTTGGATTCGACATGCGATACGTCCATAAACTGTTTGGCGTCTTCCAGCGACTGCATCGCTCAGAAGAGTACGAAGGGACCGGGGTTGGATTGGCGATTGTGCAACGTGTGATTCATCGTCATGGTGGACGCGTCCGGGCGGAAGGCGAGCTCAATCGCGGAGCGGCCTTTTACTTTACTCTGCCAGAACAAGGAACATCCCAATGACTGACCCTGCTGTCGAAATCCTGCTGGTGGAAGACAACCCCAACGACGTCAAACTCGCATTGCATGCCTTCAAATCAAACAACCTCGCAAACCATGTTCGCGTCGTTCGTGACGGGGCCGAAGCTCTGGAACTGATCTTTGGCACCGATCGATATGACAAATGCCCGTGCCATCCAAAAGTCATCCTACTCGATTTGAAGTTGCCGTATGTCGACGGAATAGAGGTCTTGCATCGTCTCAAAGCTGATGAGCGGACGCGGCAGATTCCCATCGTCGTACTGACATCATCGCGTGAAGAGCCGGACATTCAGAAGTGCTACCAGCTAGGAGTGAACAGCTACATCGTAAAGCCCGTCGACTTTGATCAGTTCACTAAAGCTGTCCGGGAAGTCGGCATGTATTGGCTTCTGCTGAATCAGCGCCCTCAATAGTCCAACCTCACCAAAAATCGCGGCATCTCACTAGCGAACAATCAGATATGTCGGAGGTCGCGATTTTGGCCACACCACTCCAAGTGCTGATTCTGGAGGATCGACAGACAGACGTTGAGTTGGTTCTCTATGAGCTTCGTCGCGGCGGATTTGATCCAACTTGGACGCGAGTCGATACGGAGGAAGATTTTTTAAGGCAATTGCGCCCCACTCTGGACATCATCCTCTCCGACTACTCGCTTCCTACCTTCGATGCCATGAGGGCTCTGGAGATCACGCGCAGATCTGGATTCGAGATTCCCTTCATCATCGTTTCTGGCAGTATCGGCGAAGAAGTTGCTGTCGAAGCGATGAAAAAGGGAGCGACTGACTATCTGCTGAAAGATCGCCTGGGCCGACTTGGATCTGCCGTTCACAATGCGATCGAACAGATTCAACTTCGCGAGACGGCAAAGCGATCGGAGGCGGCACGGCATTCGGCCGAGACGCTATTTCGGCAACTCGTTGAAAACTCACTTGCCGGCATCCAGATTCTTCAAGACGGCAAATATGTCTTCACGAATTCACGTGTCGCCGAAATGTTTGGGTATACCGAAGAGGAGTTGCGAAACATTGACTCGTGGTCTCTTGCGGTCGCTCCCGAGGATCGCCCTATGGTCCTTGAGCAAGTGCGACGGAGACTTACCGGCGAATTACCGCGGGCACAGTACACGTTCAAAGGACAGCGAAAAGACGGCAGTCTGATTGACGTGGAAATTCACAGCAATCGCA
>DASYEA010001033.1:0-3973 GCA_036499265.1 Schlesneria sp.
AAACGACAGGGGTTGTTTCTTGCGGGAAAGGCCTTGAGAGACCTCCATCAGCGGAAGGTAACCGCCTGTGGCGTTAAGGACTGGCCCTTGAGCCACGGTGACGCGACTAGCAGCAATGTCATTGTTGATAATCGCGAAGGCCGCGCGAATTGGATCGACTTCGACATGCGACATCGAACCAAGCTGCCGGTGTTAGCTCGTCAGGCAGACGATTTGCGCGTGTTGATCTGGTCCAGCGCCGCTTTGGTCGAGAAATCGTTCTACGACGACACCATCGCGACGATCTGTGACGGCTATGCTGACACAGAGGTTATTGACGAGATGCGACATTTGACTCAGCGCACACGACTGCCGGCAGTCTTTCAGCTCGCCCAGTCGCCATTCAACATCGCCGAGTTTAGACATCTACAAGCCGTTGTGGTGCCGCCAAGACCTAAGCCTGCTGATTGACCGAGCCGCCGATCGTTTGCGAGAGGATATTGACGAGATTCGAGATCGGATCGGATGACGACGTGGAATCGGTCGAAGAGGTGGACGACGTCGTGTCGGATGAGGAGTCAGTGGAACTGGTTGTCGTGGCTGGTGGCATGCCACCTTCATGTCGATGATGTGCCCCGTGAGCCTGGTGCATTCCTTTCATGTCGGTTGTCAGCTTGGTGAACGCTTGTTGAGCGCTCGAGACATTGCCGGATTGCAGGGCCGATTGAAGGGATTTCACGTCCGTTCCCAGCGTTCCACTCGAAGAAAACGGGCCGGAGGAAGATGTGCCTGGCAGGTTTTGGGTGAAGCTGGCAAATGCGTTCTGAGCATCGGAGAGATTCCCCGACTGCAACGCCTTGCCGAGGTTCAGCAGATCCTGGTTCTGCGGCTTCTGTGTGTTCGATGTCGAATAGGGATACGTTGAGGACGATACGCTGCCAATGGACATGGAAGACACCTCCTGAGCGATTGCGGAAACCGAAGGCCACCGAGCCGATTGTTTTCATTCGCCTGTCTCGAATATCGACAAGCGGAGCGGGCGACTTCTTCCACCGCTGAAAGGCTGTTGAGAAGTTAATGTGCGCAACCTGAAGAGGCGGTACAGGTTCTCAGGGAGAAGAAAAGATGAAGGCGATTGCAAATTGCAAATTGCGAATTGCAAACACTACTGTCCGGTTAGAAGTCGAAGAGTGTCAATTGGTTAGGACTCGTGTTGTTCGGATTCGGGATATTTTGCGGTTGAAACAGCTGTTTTAGAGGGGTTTTCTCAAAAAGCGAGAGGCTGATGATTTGCAAGATTTCGTAGGGACTTTGGGCCAGATCCAGCTCCTTCTTGATGATGGCGATCAAGACGTACGCGATGATCGCGATCCACACTTGGGTCTTTACCGCGTTGATGGAGTGACCATAGAAGGCTTTGATTCGCAGATGCTGCTTGATCCATTTGAAAAACAACTCGATCTTCCAGCGACTGCGATAGAGTTCGGCAATCGTGAGCGCCGGAAGGTTGAAGTCGTTGGTCAGGAAGACGAATCGTTTGTCGTTCTCGGCATCCCAGTATCCGATTCGACGCAGCGGACCGGGATACAAACGCGACGACTTGGGGCCGTTCAAGGCAATGGTCTGATCGCATCGCAAGCCCGTCGACTTGTCCACAACACGCCGCTGACGTCGCGTGTACTGCATGTTCCTTTTGGCGCGCAGCAGGAAGAACGCGCTGTGGTCTTGCAGTCGCTGCAACCGACGGAAATCGACATATCCCTTGTCCATCACGTAGAACGCTCCGGGTTCGGGAGTGAGATGGTCCAATGCCGTGACATCGTGCGTTTTCCCATGAGAAACATGCACGAAACACGGAATGCTGCCACGCAGGTCGATCACGGTATGCAGCTTGACCGCCCCTTTTCGCTTGCGGAATCGAGCCCATGGAAACAACGCCAGACACAGATCGATCGTCGTCGAGTCCAGTGCATAAACGGTCTGGTCCAAAGAGACAGGAAGTTCGTTGTCGGCGTACAAGCGACGCGCTCGACGAATTAAGACTTGAGCGAAGTCGGCATAGATCTGCCAATCGCGATGCTCGTTGGCATCCGCCAGCGTGCTGCGATGAACCTGGCTCCGAAAGCCCGCGTGATACAACTTGGGTTGCAATGCTTTCAGGCACGTCTCGATGTCGCGCAGGCTCTCTCGAAACGTCAATTGCGCGAAGACCATGCTCAAGAACTGGTCCCGACAACTGAACTGTCGAACACGATGCTCGCCCTGATAACGCTGCACGCATTCGCGAAAATCCCGCCGAGGAATAAACTCCATGAGCTGCGAGAACACGACTTGACCTTGAGACATTGTCAACCTTCTTCGCCAAAAAACGCGAAATCCAAGGTGACAACTTCAAGTCGTGTACAACCAAAAAACAATACAAACGCATAGCTTTCAATTAGTTCTGTTCATAGTCTTCATCGTTAACCGGACAGCAGTGAATTGCAAAATGCAAATTGAAAAATGGAAGAGCAAGTCGCGGGAAGTCCGATTGTCAGACGAGGCCGGCGATCGGTTCGGCATTGGCGGCGGCGATGAGTTCCCGGGGCAGGCTGGGGATCAGGCGGACTTCGCTGGGGTCGGTCAGGGTTTGCAGCATGGTCGCGACGAGATTTTTGATGCGGATCGGCTCGGACGAGGGTTCGCTCGCATCGCGATTGGATTGGCCGATCACGTGACCCGGCTTCGCTCCGCCGCCGGCGATCAATAGCGGGGCCAGATTTCCCCAGTGGTCGCGTCCGCCGTTCTTGTTGACTCGTGGTGTGCGCCCCATCTCGCCCGTGGCGACCAGCATGATTTTTTCGTTGAGGCCTCTTGCAGAGACATCGTCGAGGAACGCCGCAATCGCATGGTCGAGCGGCGGCCCCATGTAGCGCATCCCTTCTTCGACTGTCGCGTTGTTCACATCGGCGTGCATATCCCAGACGAAACTGGTGGTGACCGTCACGAAGCCGCATCCTGCTTCGCAAAGTCGCCGAGCCAACAACAAGAGCTTGCCGAGTCCCTTGGCATTGTCGACATAGTGGTTGTAGTTGTTCCACTTCTTGTTGATCTGATCGGGACGAACCAGCGGGGCGGTATCGTAGCGAGCGATCGTAGCGGGATCCTCTTTCGACAAATCGAACGCCCCGGCGACGCCACCGACCAACGTGCTGAACGCCTGCTCGCGCAGTAGATCGACCGTTTCTAAGCGGCCTCGTTCGTCGAGTCGGAATCGCTGGCGATCCAGTTCTGACAGCAATGTGCGACGATCACCGAGGCGATCAACCGCGACATGCAGTTCCAGGTTCTGCTGCTGGTCGCCGCCCGCTCCCGGCACAAACGGGGCATAGCCCGCTCCCATCTGGCCGACGGATTCAAATTTGCCAAAAGTATTGATGGCGGGACCAGTCGTCGAATCGACGGACTGCGGGAACAGCATCGCGTTGGTTGGCATGCCAGTATTGGGACGATTCGAGCCGGCAATTCGTGAGTAAAGAGCACCGATGTTGGCTCCCGCCGTCTCTTTGCAGACGACGGGTTTGATATCGTGATTGCCATCGCCCGTGACAAAGGACCGAATGATGCTTAGCTCATCTGCTCGACGAGCGAGTTGTGGAAACGACGAACCGAAAGTGATGCCCGGCAACGCGGTTTGAATTTCGCCGGTGACACTTTGAATGCCAACAGGCGCGGTCATCTTGGGATCGAACGTTTCGATCTGGCTGGGTCCGCCGTGCAGGAACAGCAGAATCACGGACTTGTCGGTAATCGGCAGGCGTTTAGCTGCGGCGAAGGTTGGGTTCGTGAAGCCATTCAGAACGCCAAATGCCCCCGCACCGAAGGCACCGACTCGAAGCATCTCGCGACGATGATAGCGGCGGTTCGCATCGAAGAGGGTGAGCATTGGTTGGTTCCCGGCAGGAGATTCAGTCGGCCATCGAATCATATCGGCATCACTGGATGCGTGCAATGC
>DASYEA010001034.1:0-7056 GCA_036499265.1 Schlesneria sp.
CTGCAATCAAACCGTAGCGCAATTGACTCGCCACCGAGACAGACACCGACAGGCCCGTCGCCAGAGCGATATACGCCGCCAGGCAGGCCGGGCACTTTGGGATCAGTGCCCAAAGTACGCCCGGAACCAGCACTGCTATAAACTTGCGGCTTGCTGAAGGGGCACATCGACGAAGCGTCTTATGTTTCAGGATCGGAGTCTGCTCGTTGGGTTCAGTGTCCGCCGCATGGTTATGGCAATTGCACATCGCCCTGTCTCCCCGAAACAATGACGTCTCTCGTGATCACTACGCTTTCGCCGCTGTGGGTTGCTTTTCCAACCACGGGTCGACGAAGTTTGGATCATCGTACCGATCGTGGTGACGCAACCAGTCCATATTGGTCATCCCCTCTTCGTCGCGACCTTTCGGCGTGACATCGAGCAGGTTGTAGGTGTTGATAAAAATGTCCAGCCCGCGAGCATACGTTGAGTACGTATGAAACACGTTTCCTGAACTGTCGCGGGTGAACACGCTCAACCCTGGCAGATCGCTGATCGGATACGGTCCCGAGACGTAGTTGTAGATCGACAGCCCGGAATTGCGCTCTTCATCGGTGAAGTAGACGCCAAAGTCTTTATTGAAGTCATTCTTGAACGACGAAACAAACTTTGACGTCCAGCCCATTCGTTCGCGGAAAGCCAGCAATTTATCGAGCGGAGCACGCGAGACTGTGACCAATGTCGTGTCGCGGTGTTGCAGATGAATCGCAGACGGATCGTAGTTGTCCGCCAGGAACGAGCACGACTTACATCCTTGAGACCACTCCGGGGCAAACATGAAGTGATAGACCAGCAGTTGACTGCGGCCGTCGAACAGATCGGCAAGGGCGACTGGACCGTCTGGTCCATCAAAAACATAACTCTTGTCGACCTTGACCCAGGGAAGCTCACGGCGCTTCGCGCTCAACTCATCTCGCCGCTGCGTGAACTCTTTCTCTTCCTTCAAGAGTTCCTTGCGGCGATTCAGCCACTCTGCCTGAGAAACAACGGGATGCGTAGTCATTACTTCGTCTCCTTCGTGCTGTTTGATTTGCGTTCTGCGTGATCACGAATCTTTTCCAAAGCACTCCCCCAGCCCATCGAAACCCCCTCGCGATGCTGGTCCGAGATCATCCCGATGGCGCGATGCGTCAACGTCAGCTTTGTCGTGGCCCCTTCGGCAACTAATCGATACTGCAAGTGATTGGCGCTGGCGTAAGACATGAACAGTGGCCCGCAAATCTCCAGCAGCGTCGGGGGCTTAATCACCTGGACGTGACCCCAGAAGTGCCCTGCATCGTTGCCGAGGTCTCGTTACCAGCGTCCACCTGGCCAGGCTTCCAGGATCATGGGCATCGGCGTACCCGGTATCGCATTTTCCGGCCCGATTTCCTCCAGGATGGCTTCGAATGCAATCGCGATCGGAGCGTTGATAGACACTTCCTTCACGATCAGAAGAGTTTGCACAGCCTCGGCTGCTGTCGCTGTCACCATGTTGATCTCCAGAATGATTGCTAGTTCTTTTTGGCCACTTCCGCAGCCTTCCGCTCGGCCCGTTCCTTGATTCGGTCGACCTGTGCCGACCAGAACCGCTCAAACTGACTGGCCCAGTCATGCACGGCTTTTAACTCCGTCGCATTCAATGAATACAGACGACGTTGTCCATCTTGTTGGACCGAGACGACGCCGACCTCGCGCAACACACCTAAGTGTTTGGACACCGCCGGTTGAGCAAGCCCCATGGCCTCGACCAGATCGTTCACAGATCGAGCCTGCCCGCCTGCCAGTAGTCCAATAATCTCACGCCGCCGTGGTTCCGCAATCGCATTGAATACATCGGATGTGGTGGCTGCTCGTGACATGCTTCAATAATATTCCGATACGGGAATATGTCAAGAGGCGAGACTTAGAATCGTCACGTTTGTTTGGCTTCGTGCTAGCCTCTCAGATCTCCTCTTCGATTCTCGGCCGACACATCGTTCCGAGATTTCTTCTCCGGTGATTTCTGCTACGCTTGGTATAGATTGGCGTGAATTGATCCGGTTTCTGCGGAGCTAACATTATGGTTCAACGTGGTACGTGGCGTTGGTGTGGCCTGATTCTGACGGTGGCAAATTGCCTGGCGTCCATGGCTCTTGCCGACGAACTGCCTCCGTTTCCCGCAGATCCGGCGCAGTGGATCAATTCGGGGCCGTTGACAACCAGCGGACTGAAGGGGAAAGGGATCGTCCTGTGGTTCTTCGACGATCAATGCCCGCGCTGCCGCAGTCTTTGGCCAGCACTGCTGGAAATGTCCAAGAAGTTTGAGAACCAGCCGGTCGTGTTCATCGCGGTGAACTCGGGCGCGGGCCGCGCCGAACTTGAAGAGTATGCGCGTAGCGTAAAGTGTACGTGGCCGTTTCTGGTGGACACGTCCCGCGAATTCGAGAAAGCTTGCGGCATCTCTCCGATCAGTCTACGGAACATCTATCAGTTGAAGTACGCCAAGGCCGATGGGTCATTCCAATACGGTGACCCAGATGACATGCCCGGGACGGCAGAAAAAGCATTGGAGGGTGCCCAGTGGAAAGTCCCTCCCACCGACATCCCCGAAGCGTTGAAGCCGACTTGGATCGCCATCGAAACGGGCAACTACAAAGCTGTCGCCGCGCCACTAAAGAAAGCGCAAAACGCCAGTAAAGCGGAGACGAAGGAAGCCGCCCGCAAACTGATGGAGATCGTCCAGCAGGAAATAGATGACCAAATCTCTGCCATCAAGCAGGCTCAAGAATCGGGAAACAACTGGACGGCGTTTCAGTTGTGCAATCAGTTTTCTGGGCGGTTCACCGGATTTGAGTTACCAAAGGACGTGGCCACGCTCAAGAAGGACCTGCTGAAAGATGCTAAGGTGAAGGCCGGACTCGCCGCGCAGAAAAGTATGGAAAGTGCCCGCAAGTCGTTGTCGAGTGGCAATCCCACCGCACAGAAAAAGGCGTTGGCAACGCTTGAGCAAATCATCAGCGATTTCCCAGACACGGATCTCTCGCAATCGGCTCAAGCAATGATCGACTCGACTCAAACGCGCGCCGATAAGTAATTGTGAGCGAACCAGGCACAGGTATTGGCTCACAAGGCCACTGACACACCTCATCAGGATTTTCACAATGCTGCCATGGAAATTTCTCGTTGCCGCGATCGCGCTGATGTTTTGCTCAGTGCAATTAGGATCAGCCGCCGATGTGCCCGATTGGCGATCATGGCGCGGACCGCTCGGGAATGGGAGCGTTGAACGGGGGACTTATCCCGTTAAGTTCAGCGGGAACGAGTATCTCTGGCGGACTCAATTACCGGGCAAGGGATGCTCCACGCCAATCCTGCTGGATGGGCTGATCTACCTGACGTCACCGGCCGACGGCAATGACGCGCTCTTGTGCTATGACCTCAATGGTGTCGAGAAATGGCTAGCCGTCTTCGGGAAGGAGAACGCAGGGAAGCATCGCAATGGATCTGGCAGCAATGCGTCTCCCGTCACCGATGGAAACGCTGTATTCGTGTTCTTCAAGAGCGGCACGTTCGCGGCTGTGGAACTGGACGGCAAGGTCCGTTGGAAGACGGATCTCGTCGAGCGATTCGGAAAAGACACGTTGTTTTGGGATCATGGGACTTCACCCGTGCTGACCGAGAAGCACGTTGTCATGACGCGCATGCATCAAGGCGAATCGTGGTTGGCCGCATTTGATAAGGCAACAGGCGAAATCGCTTGGAAGGTCGCTCGCAACTATTCCGTGCCGACGGAATGCGATCACGGCTATACGACGCCGCTGGTCATTCAGCATCAGGGAAAAGAGTCCATTCTTGTCTGGGGGGCGGAGCACCTAACGATTCACAATGCGAGCGACGGGCAAGTCGTCTGGTCGTGCGGCAACTTCAATCCTGAAGCCAACAAGCTGTGGCCGGCGATTGCGACCCCGGTGATCGTCGGAGATATGGTGGTGATCGCCTACGGTCGTAACGATCGAGGCGTGCCGCGCCTACATGGGATTCGAATGACGGGCAGCGGTGATGTCACCGCAACCAATCATGTGTGGCGACGAGACGATGTGGGAACGTTTGTCCCGACTCCAGTCGCATCTCGGGGCCGCGTAATTCTCGTCCGAGACCGCGGCGAAGTTGCGTGCATCGACCCAGCCACCGGCAAGACGATTTGGGAGGGAACGTTCCCTCGACATCGATCGAACTATTACGCCTCACCGTTGATCGCAGGCGACAAGTTGTACGCCCCACGTGAGGACGGGACCGTGTTTGTGGCCAGCATCGCCAATGACAAATTCGAAGTGCTGTCGGAGAATGACATGGGCGAATCTGTCATTGGTTCCCCGGTTCCCGCTGGCAACCGAATCCTGATCCGTGGTGAGACTCATCTGTTCTGCGTCGCGGCCAAAGAATAGATGCTACGAGAGAAGGCCGGATCCTGGGTATTCGCCAAGCCGAAGTTCTCAAAAGCTGTGATTTATCGCAACCGATCTTGCGTCGGTGGTTCTCGCGTCTGCTGCACTACTCTCAAACGGCCAGGAAAATCGCATCTGGTGCAGTGCAATAGCGCGATGACCACCGAGATGAACTCTGTGAAAAAATTCACAGTAACTGCCGGCCAAAAACAGTCACGTTGACGGGATTTTTGATGCAATCTAGTATCCCAGCACAACTTCGATTTTGGACACGGAAGTCCAAGTCCCCTCGCGGCGGCGCGGTGGAACTACTTCTTGCGAGTTTTGTCGCTCCGATCAAGGACGAGTTACATGGGCGAAATTGTTGGCCCACAGACGGTTGAATATAAATCCCCAGCGGTCCGCCGAGTCGCATGGCTGGCGTGGATCGGGATGGCCATCGTCATTGGCCTGATCCTCTATTTCGACGATTTAAATGGCCGCGAGCGATCCGTGGTACCGAATTATCGAGCGGCGGTCGTGAACTGGATCGCTGGCAATCCGCTGTACAACATGGGCGGATCTGGCTTTGTGTACGCTCCTCAGTGTGCGCTGGTCTTCGTCCCGTGGGCGATGCTTCCCAAGCCCTATGGCGAAATCGTCTGGAGCTGGACGATTCTGGCCGTGTTGGCTTTCGGCGTCTTTCGACTGACGCGAATGGTCAGTCATGATGATCGTTGGTTTCTGATCAACACGGTCGTGACAGCAGCAATTTCGGCGGGGTGTGCTCGCAACGGTCAAGCGACGCTGATCATCACCGGGCTGATGTTGCTGGCGACTGTCGAATTGAAAGCGGAACATTGGTGGCGAGCGACGATCCTGTTGGCGCTCGCCTTTGCCTTTAAGCCGGTGGCGTTCGTCATGATTCTGCTGGTGGCAGCGATCTACCGACCGATGCTGTGGCGATTGGCTGTGGCGACCGTTTTTGTCGCGATCGCACCATTTCTAGTGGCCAGACCCGAGTACGCGATGACTCAATGCATCGCCTTCTACGAAAACTCGCGCATCGCCTTCAAAGATGGCGAAACAGGTTACTGGGCGCACATTTACGGAATGCTGAAAGTCTTCGGTCTCGATCTGCCGTCGCCGATCCAGCAGACAGGTCGAGTCGTCTTCGCCGTCGGCACTCTGGCAGCCTGTTGGCTGGCCGCTCGCAAACTACCACAGGATCGCGGACTGTTCTTCTTGTTCGCGTTCTCCAACTGCTACCTGATGCTGTTCAATTCGCGCACTGAAGGCAGCACATACGCGATGGTGGCTCCGATCTACGGCATTCTGCTCGCCGAATCACTGCTGCTACGCCGCAACATCGGCCTGACGGTCGGATTCACGTTGGCCGCGCTGGCAACCACCCTGAACTTCGATCTCGCCAAGCTGATCACGCCTCCACCTCGAGAGATCTGGATGGGGCCGTTTGTCTGCGCGGTGGTGTCAGTCTATCTGGCTTGGAGGTTGACGAAGGAGATGCGAACCGCCGACAACGAAGTGACAATCCAGGCAAGTTAGGGTCAGGCCTACTCAATTTCTTTTCGAATAGCTGTGATCGCCTTTTTGGCGCTGTCACTGGCGACAGGGTCCGCGTCGGTTGTCGCCTTTTGAAGGTCAGGCAAGGCAGATTCAGCCTGCCTGCCGAACTTTTCCAGCGCCCAAATCGCGTAGACCTTCACGCTTTCGGCTTGATCGTTACGAATTCGTTCGGCCAGAGCGGCGACCGACTTTTCCGGGGCGGCTCGCAAGTCGCCCAGAGTGCGTGCAACTCGCCAACGGACGTTGCGGTTTTCGTCCTTCAAGGCCTTGATCAGCGCTGGAACGACGTGCTGCTCGACCACACCCAGGTACTTGTCACCCCTGGCGACATCCTCCAGAGCCATCGCCGCTCCGAAACGGATTTGATGGCGTTTATCTCCCAAGGCGACCGTGAGAGGTGCGATCGAGGCTTCGCCGATTGCTTGCAGCGCCAGCGCCGCGTGGATTGATTTTTGATTCTTAAACATGTCTTCCGGTTTGGACAAATCGCTGCGAGCCGCATCATAGCTAGGAGCCACGCATTCGATGAGTGCCGAGATCGCGGGTGATGCTTCGGCACCGAGAGCTGCGAATGCTGAGATGGTGTTCATGTCCCGAACCGAGTCATCCTGCTCGTCTGAAGCCTCCAATCGCTTCACGAGGAACGGCAAAGCATCGTTTCCAATCGAACGGATCGCTCGTTCTGCCGCATGATGCTTCTGCATATCTGGGTTTCGGCCGATCGCGAAGTCTTGCAGCCAAGAAGTCAGCGGTCGAGTTTCAAAGACGGGCTCGTCGGCTTTCTTCAGTTCGATCGCTGCCAGCCCGTCCCATTTCATCAGGACTTTCTCGGTGGCTAACCCATTGGTCTTCAACCATTCCCCGATCACCTCGCCACTCTTCTCGCCATACTCTCGTCGCGAAGACGTGGTCGAGGCACCTGTGCCGTCATTCAACTGGAACCGTATGAACGTTGCCTCGGCGAAGTCCGGTCTACGAAACAGCACCACAATCAGATGCTCAGCCGGCGTCTCCTTGGTCATGGGGACAGAGTTCGTCCGGATCA
>DASYEA010001035.1:0-5818 GCA_036499265.1 Schlesneria sp.
GACCTCGTTACTGATTTGGCTGCGGGCGACGAAGGGTCAATCACAGCCACCTGCCCAGGCGTTTTTCGTCACCCTCGGCGTTCGGCAGTGGAGTCACAGACGTCAGTCGCTATGATCGTTTCTATTCACGGTTGAACCAGACCGACGCTTTCGATCGCTGTGGTGACGGCAATGTCTCATCCAATGATTGGCCACATGGCGCCGAACGAGATCGCACTACTTGAAATTCTCACGGGGTTTGCCGCTGATCCGATCCCACGAGTCCTGTTCGATACCGAACGTGCGGAGGAAATCTGGCGAGAAATGATGGCAGGGCAATCGCCAGCCACATCGCTGCGCGAAACTCTGGATTCGTTAATCAGGCTCGAGCTCGTGATTGCGATATCAAGATTCGATACAGTCACTATTCGTGAAGTGATTCAGCAAGATGTCCCTGATCGCCAGATGCATCAGGCAAGGAGGTTGGGCTTCACGCTCCGATTCTTGAATGAGGCAGTGATTTCTGACATAAATGTCGATTGGGAACTGCTACGTTCGCACATCGTCGTCTCAACAAACAAAGCTGATCAATGCTCGATTGCCGAACCGACATCGGTATTGATGTCAGCGTTGGCGGACTGGCTGGTAAGTGTCTCTCAGTATGTAGAAGCCGAATCGCTCCAGCGTCGCGCTCTGCTGATCGACTCCAAGAATTTCGGCCCCTATTCAACTCGTGCAGCCCGCGATCTCAGCAAGCTCGCCCTGACATTACACGCGACTGATCGTCCGTTTGAGGCGCAGCTCTTGATGTGCCGGGCGTTGGCGATTGAACAGTGTTACGGCCTCGACAATCCTGGCATTGCCGACCGCCTCGCTGAATTGGCCTCTATTTCGCAACATCAGAATGCGACGAGTGCCAAGTCGACAATAGTGTCTGCAGAAGACAGTCATACGGCATCCGATGAATATGAAGTAGAAATGACGAACGCCATTGAGTTCGTGACGACTTCAGGTTCGTTGGATTCAGGCATATCGATTTTCGGTGACACGCAATCAACGTCGTCATCGCTTGAAGGTGTTCCCCGTTCCGGACGCATCTTGTTTGTCAAAAGATGTATCCTGCGAGTGGAATGGTCACCGGATTGTGTACCCGAGATGAGCGATACTATAAGAAGTCTGGTTTCGCAGGTATTGATGGCCTTGAAGTCTGTCATGCACTCGTTGGCAGGTTCGCATTTTCCTCCGAGGTCCGCGCTGCACGAATGCATACGAAGCTGCATTAGGCACAAAAGGTCTGCGTCGCGCCAAATGCAATTTGACTCAGCTGTCGCGATCGAGAACCTTCTCAAGTTCCTAACCGCAATGGACTATGCCATGGGAACGGCCCGCGCTATCAGCCCGGAGACTTCGATCCGATTTACAGAACTGACGGCCGCCGCTACAGCAGTTACGCAGCGTCATCGAATAGCACAACGAAGAGATCTACTGGCACTGCGTGATGCAAGTGAAGGCCACGGTTGGACTGAGGATGCGACAATTGACGCCGAGATTCTTGGCCTGCTGTGGGAGTGACGGGCCGGGTGGTATTTCGTGACTCTCGGAAGGCGATGCTCACGCTGCTCTCCTCCTCCCTCATCCTGGCTACATCCCATAGACCGATGCGTGAATCTTCTGCGGTAGGCGACACATTAGGCTCGCACCGCCGTAGTTCTGCAGAATCTAATTTAGATCGGCCGGTTAATCTGTGAGCCTCGTCTGCGGTGAACATTCCACACCTTTCCTTGTTTGGATTCCGGACGATGACTGAGCACGCTACACGCGGACGTATTGTTGTCGCTGGAGGCAGCGGATTCTTGGGGCATTCACTGAGCCTCTACCTGGCTAGCCATGGGTGGTCCGTCACAGTGCTGACACGAAAGCCCGCGCGGGAGGTTGGATTGGTGAAGCACGTCGAGTGGGATGCTCGGACGCTCGGCGATTGGTGTCGAACTCTAGATGGAGCGAGCGGCCTGGTGAACTTGACTGGTCGAAGCGTCGATTGCATCAAGACGCCTGATCATCAGGATGAGATCCTGCGATCTCGGATTGAGTCGACTCGAGTGCTCGGCATGGCGGTTCGCCGACTGGATGTTCCGCCGCCGATCTGGGTGCAAATGAGTACTGCTCACATTTATGGTGATCCGCCCCGTGCGCGATGTACCGAGGATTCACCGTTTGGATACGGGTTGGCCCCCTTTGTCGGGCAGGCGTGGGAGAACGAGTTCCGCCAATCGGTCCTGTCGACCCAGCGCGGGGTGCTGCTGCGAACCAGCTTTGTTGTGGGTCACGATCGTGGAGCGGGCAACGGGGCGATGGGGCGTTTTCTACCTTTGATGAGGTTTGGGCTGGGTGGGACCGTTGGCTCGGGAACGCAAGGAATGAGTTGGCTTCACGAACTGGACATGAATCGAATCATCGAACGCGCTCTGATCGATGAGCGAATGTCCGGGCCTTACATCGCCTCATCTCCAAACCCGGTGCCGCAACGCGAGTTCATGAAAACGCTACGTCGAGTCGCGGGTATTCCGATCGGCTTGCCAGCCTTTGAATGGATGGTCCGAATTGGCGCGCCGCTGTTCATGCGTTCCGACCCGGAACTGGCTCTTTACGGACGTTATGTCATTCCGCAACGCCTGCAAGAAGCCGGCTTCGAGTTCCAGTTCCCCGGACTGGAAGAAGCAATACGTGACCTGCTTCAACCGGCTCGACGCCAATGAACGCCAACTCGGAACATGATTGCGCACACGATGGGGCGGCACTGCTTCAAGCATGTACTGGGCGCCACGCACTCACCGTCTTCGTCACGGTGGGTGGCCGGTGTCTGGAGCGTCTTCGCGAAGACCCGGTCTGTCGATAGGCGTCCACGTCGCTTTCCCTGACCGGCATCTGTGCTAACGGGATTAATCGGCTGCGGCGCTATCTATGCAGACGCTCCGGAATTTGCGACATTTGTCATCTCGGCGAATACCTCACGAGCATAGCCTGACAGGCGATTCGCCTGTGGCGCGAGTTCGTCAAGAATTTGCAGTGCTGTTGCCCAGGAAACGCGAAGTGCACAATGGAACGAGTCGTCGTAGGTGACGCCTACAATTTTGCTGGTCCATTGGAAAGTGTAATCTTCTCGTAATTCCGCATACAAGAATTTCCGCACATGCTCTCCTTCTCCGAAGAAAAAGGAATGGGAGTCAAGCTGAAAGAACAGCGTGCATTGGCAATAGAGATCCTCGCACGAATATGTGGCGCCGATTGAGCCACCATCCATGTAGGAATCGCAGCGTATTACAGCCTTCGGCATGTTTCGATCACAATCAGCTTTGCGTCCCCAGCCGTGGAAGAAGGTGTGCATGGCTGAATCCAATTAAGTGGAAGCAGTCATCTGCTTCGACGTGGTAAGTGATCTGAACAGCCACTTCAAGATTGCGGCGAGGCCGTAGCCCCAGATAAAGCTATTGAAGCCGATTAGGATGCACGCACCAATAATGTCAGTCGTAGTTGGCCCGTAGTCCACTTGCGGCATGATCCAGAAACAAGCGACCGGAGCAGAGAACACCAGCATGGAGATAATGATGACGCCAGAATGAATGCCAGTTTTTGTCGCAAAGAACAGCAATGGCCAGACGGCGCAGTTTGCGATGGTGAGCCAACCGCCCAAAGTCGGAGTCCATCGAATCATTGGAACCTACCTGACTGCGTTGTGAAGTGGCGAATGAGCGTAAGCCTTTGGACGACCATGATCGCTAGACCAACTCGGCAATTGGTGTGCCGCGCGTCAGTGGGATCGGCCGCCCTCGCGGGTCGGGGAATTCGGCGGTGTGGTCGATGCCGAGGTGACGATAGATCGTGGCCAGAATGTCGTGAGGGTCCAGTGGACGAGTGCTAGGCCGAGCGGCGTGGTGGTCCGTGGCCCCGATCACCTGGCCCATGGGCATGCCCCCTCCAGAAACCATGATCGACATCGCGCCGGGATGATGATCGCGACCGATTTTGCCGTCTTTGAATTCCAGACGTGGCGTACGACCGAATTCGCCGGTGACGACAATCAGAACGTTCTTATCCAGGCCTCGGTCGAAGACGTCCTCAATTAACGTACTGACGACATGATCGTATTTCGGCAAGCGAGCGTTCATCGCGCCCAGCATGTCCCAATTGACCGCGTGGTCGTCCCAGTCGTACGCCTTGGTCCCCTCGCCACTCCCCGGGATTCGGACCGAGACGAAGCCGACTCCTGCTTCCACCAGTCGTCTGGCGACCAGGACTTCGCGGCCGTAGCCGTCGCCGTACTTGTCGCACAAGCGAGGATCTTCCTTGGACAGATCAAAGGCGTCTCGCACGCGGTTCGTCGTCAGGATGTTGATGGCTCGTTCGTTGAAGACATCCAGACCTGTCATGGCCCCCGTCGTGTCCGCTTCGCGGCGATAGCGATCGAAAGACTGCAACATCGCCAGTCGATCGTCCAACCGCGGCCCGTCGACACTCAGGCTGGCATCCCGCAACGCGAAGTTCGAAATGGGAACGCGATACTGAGAACCCCAGAATCCCTGAGCAATACCAGGGCTGTAATCGGGTCCGTTCAACACAACACCATTGATGGCGACCGCGGCCAGTCCACTCCGTTGCTCCGACAGCACGCGGTTCACGACGGCACCGACCTGCGGATAATACGATTCGCTCGTACCAGGCTTGAACTGGCCATAGCCGCTCAGAAACCGAGCATGCCCCTCAAAGTGATTGGCCTGATCATGGCAACAGGACCGGATCAACGTGAACTTGTCGGCCAGTCGAGCTTGCTTGGGCAGATGTTCACAAATGTCGATCCCCGGCACATTAGTCGGAATCGGCAGGAAGGGCCCGCGAATCTCAGTAGGAGCTTCCGGCTTCAGGTCATACGTCTCCAGTTGACTCGGCCCGCCATGCACGAACAACAGAATGACGGCCGTCTCCTTAGGAGTCGTCTTGCCGATTACCTTTTTCGGCGCGGCCATCGCCTGCAACCGCAGCAAATCCGACAACACCAGCCCACCAACCCCCAGCATCCCCACTCGCAACGAGTCCCGCCGAGTAATCGTCCGCCGCTGCCGCCCAGGATCACTAGCCCACTGAAACATCTCGATGGCCCTATGAATGATGTCAGAAGTTCACACCAAGATAGCATCAACATCGGCCGATGTCATGAGCGAAAGCGAGGGGGAGCTCGACCTGTATAAAGAAAAAGGAGCCACGCGGAACATGTGCTCGGCGATAGTTAGGCATAGGCAATTCGTATCACTCACCTCCGCATCGCGATAGCACGGCCCTGACCTACTTGACTCAGCACATTTTTTCAGGCGTTCGCCAGACCGCGTCACAGTAGTTTCTGGGCAATAGATGTTGTTGAATGGTTCTCCCGATTCATCAAGTTTCCCACACGAAGGAACCAGTCATGCGAGCCGTGACACTGGCAGTCTTGATATTCGCATGCGCGTTTCCGATCGCGGCCGCCGATTTCATCCACATCAGCGCGTCGTGCCCCGGTGCTGATGCAAGCACACTCGATCTGATGGTCCTCATGCCAATCTACGATCAGATTAAAGGCCTCGATGAATTAGCCCGGGTCGAGACCGAGGCGCGAAACGACGGCACTGGCACGCTTTCTGTCTACTTCGATCCAAAGGCCGACCTAAACTTCGCCGAGCTACGCGTGCAGAACAGAGTGGGCCTCGCCCTCCCACTTCTTCCTGATTCTTGCCGGCGACTGGGGGTATCGGTCCGCAAACTCCCCTGCGGTCCACCTCCATTTTGGCTCGCCCTCACTAGTACGGAC
>DASYEA010001036.1:0-4567 GCA_036499265.1 Schlesneria sp.
AAGCCGCTCCTGCGGTCGACTTCGTGCCCCCCGCTGCAGTCGCATATCCTCCGCAATCGTCGTCATCGAATCCACAATCGCCCGCCTACAACTTAACTCCGATACCCGGGGCCACATCCCGCCAAATGGCTGCGCCGGGGACATTCGGTGCGGGGATGAAAATGACGCCTCGGGTCGGCGCGTATGGGATCGGCGGCAAACGTCCCGACCCTCGTGCCGCCGCTGATCCATCAAAACGAGTCACTCCGGTGACGTACGCCGCACCAGCCCCTGCGGTTACCGCAAGACCGAACAGTGCGGTGAAGCCCGCAGGGCACTTTGATGACATTTCCGAGTCCGCATTTGCCCCATCTGTTCCGCCTCCGGTCGGCTCCATGCCTGCACCATTATTTCCTCGACTGGCAACGCCGATGAACCCGCCGGGGTCGCCATACCCCACGGAACGTCTGCAAGCTCCCACAATCCTGGGAAGTCACCTGGGACTATTGCCGGGCGAAACGGCCACCGAGCGATCAATACGATTGATGAACTTGATCAACGACCGGGACCAGCAGCTAGAAGGGCTGAGTCAACGCAATACCGAACTCAGTCAAATGGTCAAGCAGCGCGATGATCAACTGCTATTGGCGATTCGTGAAATCAAGTCGACCCGCAAGGAAGTCCAGACGGCCCGAGACGAACTCGAATATCTGCGTCAGCAGGTGAAGGCTCTGCAGGAAAAAGTGCATGGGGCGGATCGAGACAACGCCGCCTTGATTCAAACACTGGCTCCGTTGCTCCAGAAGCTGCTCGAATCCGACAACAACTCTTCTAATTCTCCTGACGAATAGTGACTGCTATGCCGCGGCGATTTTACGTTCTGGGAATGTGGCTGAGCCTGCACATGGGGTGCGCGCATCATGCCCAGGTCCAGACCGCGGCCACAGCCCCTTGCCCGCCGCCCGCCCCGTTTCAGCAGTTTGTGGCTCCCAACTTCGACTGGACCACGGTCAAACGGGTGGTCCTGATGCCAATGGCCAACCAGACGGCGTTTGCTCATGTCTCGGTCGAGATGCAAGCGAACTTGGCGGCGGAACTGCAACGAGCCGGTCGATTCGATGTGGTCGTGGCGACGACTGAAGATCAGGGAGGACGAGCTCGCGACATCTTCTTGCGCGGAGCCTTCGATGAAATCGAACTGCTGCGGATTGCCAGGGAATACGATGCCCAAGCCGTCCTGTACGGCAATGTGACTCAGTACCATCCGTATGCTCCACCGCGTGTGGGTTTGTCATTGATCATGATCAGCCCCGGTGAAGGGGTGGCGATTGCTTCGGCCGACGGACTGTGGGACGCACGAGAGTTATCCACGGCCAAGCAAGCTCAATCGTATCTGCAGCAAAATCTCAGTTGGCGACAAGGGCTACTGGGATTGGATCGCCCATTGGAATCGCCCGACGTTTATCAGCGATTTGTCTGCGAACAGATTGCCAGTTCGCTGATGCCGCCGGAAGCCGGAATGCCGATGCCGGGCCAAGGTATGGGGATGCCGCCTCAAATGCAACCGCCGATGGCACCTCCTCAACTACAGGCGATTCCCAATCAAATCATGCCAGCGGGCTATGAAGCTCCCCCGGCCAATCCTGCGAAGCAAACCCCACTTTGGAAGAAAATTCGTTACATGCGGTGAAGTCCGAATTCGCGACAGTCTTTACGCCAACTCCCACGTTTGGCAGCCACGGAAGATGGCAAGGTTTGGCCAAAACGTTCGATGAGAGAGACGACGGAGTGATGCGCCGATCTGACTGTGGAAACGTGTGACATGGACTTTGCAACGATCATCGGATTTGTAGCGGCAGTGGCGATTATCGTCGGTGCCATGTACCACCAGACGCACGGTCACCTGATGGGCTTTTATAGCACAGAAGGTGTGTTGCTGGTGATCGTTGGTTCGGCCTGCGCGACGATGATGAGTATGCCGATGAAGAATTTTCTGGGGACGTTCAGCGTCTTGGGGAAGTGCATTTTCTATCGTGAGACCTCGCTGACGGCAGCCTTGTTGCAAATGGTGGACTTTGCCGCAGTCGCACGTAAAGACGGTGTGCTGGCTTTGGAAGGTCGCCTGGATGAGGTGTCCGAACCGTTCCTGGCCAAAGGCTTAAGGATGGTGATCGACGGCCAGGATCACGAATCGGTGGAAAGCAGCCTGCGAATCGAATTGTTCTCGCAAAGTGAGCGTCATTCGCTGGGCAAAAAGGTCTTCGCAGTTATGGGGAACTATGCCCCCGCCTTCGGTTTGACCGCCACGATCATTGGTCAGGTCGTGATGTTCCAGAACATGGGTAGCGATATCGCGGCGATCGGTGGTGGTCTGTCGGTGGCGTTGCTGGGAACGCTGTATGGATCGCTGTTCGCCAACATGCTTTGTCTGCCCTTGGCGGATAAGTTGGGCATACGAGCCAATCAGGAAGCGATGCTGAAGGAACTGTACCTGCAGGGGATCATGGGAATTGCGGCCGGGCATTCTCCGACCGAATTGAAACAGACGTTGCTGAGCTTCCTGGACGGGCGAACAGCAACCAGGATTGAGCAAGCCGCCTGATGCGGTAACGGTAGTGAAGGACGCAGTCACAGAAGGGCAGGATGAATGTCGGGCCACGGCGGACCAGGAAAGAAGGGCGGCCACGAAGAAGGGGGCGGTCACGCACCCATGTGGATCGTCAGCTTCGCCGACATGGTGATCCTGCTGATGAGCTTCTTCGTCCTCCTATTGTGCCAGGGCTCGCAAAAGACCGCTTCCGATGAAGACCTGTTGAAGATTCTCGCCTCGGTTAAACTCGGCTTCGGCTATACACCGCGACCCGATTCCAAAGATCCGCTCGACATTGCCGTGTTGCAGGTCTTGACGCAAAAAGGGACGAGTGGTCATTCCTTCAGCGGCCAGCGCTGGATGTCGGCCGCGATCAAAGGGGCTCCCAACAAGGAGCGTGATACGTGGGTGAAGGCCCAGTCGAACGTGGGTAAGCCGGTTCGATTTGGCCGCAATTCCGATGTGATCCCCAAGTCGGCCGGAGCGGACCTGGATGAGATTGCCGAGATCGTGCGGCATCATTATCGCATGGTTGTGATTCAAGGGCATTGCTCGCAGGAGGAGTCGCATCGTGATGCGGCTGGCGGCCATGACTTGGCGTTCCGTCGTGCGTTGGCGGTCAAGACGGCCCTGGAATCCAGAGGCATCGCCGGTGCGCGATTGCGGCTGGTTTCTTGTGCATCGCATGAATCGATGACTGCCTTAAAGTCACCCGATCGACAACTTGTCGTCGTGACGCTGGGGACCTACTTCCTGCCCACGGATAATGATGTTCTTCAGGAAGAATCGATCGGTCAACCTGCGGAACCAAAGAAAGCAGACTCTAGTCACGGACATTAAGATATGAGATTCCACGGATTGGTAACTCTGGCTTCGTTAGCGGTCGCTCCAACGCTGTTCGCGCAGGACTATATCCCTTCGCAGTCATTCATCCCGTCGTCGCCGATGCAGGGCGCTCCCGAACTGAACCCAGTTCCCTTGCCTGCCGTGCCACTCGCTTCGCCGCCTGCCACCAACATTCCCAGTCGGTCCAGCAGCTTCAACAATGTCGGCGAGACACTGGAAGGTGAACTGGACGCGCTCCGCTCCGATCTGCGGTCATTTCATTCGCTCAGTGACGAGGTCGCTCGCAGTGCTCGTGCGGCTGAAGCCGACGCCGATCGAACGATGATCCGCCAGCGTCAAGAGATGCTCGACATCCTGACGAAACTAGCGACGCAAGGCCTGACAAAAAAGGTCGAACAGCCCGAACGCCCCAAGTTGGTCCTCTCCACGAAGCCGGAAGAAATTGTTGTTCCCACGGTGACTGATTCCGCCGTTGACCAGTTCGCCCTCGGCAAGTCCCTGTTCCGTGCCGGTGAATACCTGAAGGCTGAGCAGGCGTTCCGCAAAGTCGCTGTCGGTGATGACAATCGACTGATGGTCAAGTACCTGATCGCCACGTGCCTCCGCAAGCGGTCTCAATGGAAGGGCGCCGTCGAGGCCTACCGCGAAGTCGCCGCCTCGGACAAAGACCCAGTCCTGCGAGACCTGGCCAACTTCCAACTGGACGGCATCCGGTGGAACCAGGAAACCGAACTGCAGATCGAGCAGCTTCGCAAGCAACGCGAACGCCAGTTGATTCCGTCGAAGAATCAGCCTTAGTTCGGGTTGAGGAACGCACCCGACAGAGGGGCCGACTGAGGCCATGGCAGGACTTGGAGGAGGGATATTGCGAATTGCAAAATGCAAATTTCAAATTGGAAGACGAAGAGTTGCGTGACACAACCCTTGGTGTGGCTGTAGCCAAGGTCGCCAAGGCCTTGGGGAACGTCACTTGAGGTTGTTGATCACATCGACTTTGCCCAATCTCTTGGCGAGATTGGCTACGAAGAATGTCGCCTGCCCTGTCTGGTGACACAACCTCCGATCGGATGACACAACCTCCGGTCGGATGACACAACCTCCGGTCGGATGACACAACCTCCGGTCGGATGACACAACCTCCGGTCGGTGTCA
>DASYEA010001037.1:0-2539 GCA_036499265.1 Schlesneria sp.
GGCGGCGAACAATTTCACTCGTGGATTGGAATCAGCGAGCAATTTCGTGATTGCGGCAGCGGCCGGCTGATAGTTTTGACTGGACAGCAGTTTCGCTGCCCAGGCGCGGATCTCTTCATCATCGTCTGACAAATAGGTTGCGATCGTCGCATTCGCACTTGTCCGAAGATCAGCAGCATTCGGACTTCGGTGCGTTCTGGATGCTGCCAGTTGGCCCACACCCCACAGGGCGTGCAAACGAGCAAGTCGGTGTTTCGATGACGCGATCAGGTCCTTCAGCAATGGCAACGACTCAGCGCCGCGGTTGGCGAGTTCGAACTGCGACCGCTGACGGACTCGTTGATCGGGATGTGAGAGCAGACCTATCAACTCTGTTGAAGGTCGTTGTTTGAATCCTGATCGCACGAGTTCAGCAGTCTGTACGACACTTGGTTCGCTGATGATGCGAGGATCAAACACAGTATAGATGCGGCCCCCGGCGCTGCCACCGTTCCAGATCAGGCTCACAAAGTCGCTGACATACATTTTTCCGTCGTAACCAAATTCGCAATCTGTCGCCGAGATCGGCGACAGGAAGCTGTGTTCGTCGATCGTCTCGAAACCAGCGCCACGCGGCTTGACGCTGAATGAATCGATGCCACCGTTACCGGTGTAATTGCACATGAAAAAGTGATGGTCGTACTTTGCGGGCAAACCGGTCCCGGGATAGTACGTGAATCCCGATGGCCCAGCCCCCAGCTTGCCCACCGGAGGAAGCGACCAGGCCGGTCGTTGTCCCGAGACGGCGTCAGGATCCGCGGTTGGCTTCCCGTCTGCCCCGGCAGTACTACCGCCCCACAGATGCCACATTTTTTCGGCATGCCACGTTCCGGTCAGGTAAGGCTCGCCAATCGACTGATGAGCCATATTCCAACCGCTGTCGCTCCCTTCAATACAGAAAACCAACCGCGAGTGATCTCCCTTATCGCAGTTGTTGTCGTCGGCAAACAAATTGCCGAATTGATCGAAGGCCAGTTCTTGAGGATTCCGCAGTCCGCGACAGACAACTTCAAATTCACTGCCATCCGGGAAGCAGCGAAAGACCGCGCCATTACGCGGGCCATGAAACACCTTCCCGTCTGCTGTAGTGACGTGAAAGCCGCGATCTCCAATCGAGAAATACAGCTTGCCGTCCGGCCCCCAGCACAAGCCATGCAGATCATGCCCGAGGAAGCCAGCGTTCACTCCAAATCCGGTATGGATGATCTGCCGCTCGTCGGCAATGCCATCTCCATTGGTATCACGGAGCCGCCAGAGATTGGGGATGCAAGTGAAATAGACATTCCCATCCATCGCCATCACGCCTGCAGCGAGGCCATCGAGCGTGCCATTGAAATCGGGAGCGAACACGGTCGATCGATCCGCCTTGCCGTCGCCGTCCGTGTCTTCCAGCAAACGGACCTGATCCGCGACCTTGCGAAACCAGTCCATTCCCCCTTCAAACTTCGAGGCAAATTTCTCATACATCTTCAGCCGATCGTCGAGCGTCTGAATCTGCAGATCGTCGTCCAGCAGGAAGGGGCGTGTCCGGTTCTCTTCGGTACCCAGATTGAAGCGATATTCTTCAGCAACGTAGACGCGGTTGCGTTCGTCGAGTCCAATCGCAACGGGTGAAGCGAGCTTCGGCTCGGCAGCAAACAGTTCGACCTTCATCCCTTCGGGAACTTTGAAGGTCGCCAGTCGCTTGGCGGCCGCATCCGTTCCGTCGGGCAAAACCGGCGGGGTTGCCATGGCCAACCCGATCATGGCAGCGAAGCTCGCCAAACAAATCACGATCAATGTTCGAGAACGCACAGTCACAGCTCCATCGGTAAACAGCAGCCAATTCCCATCAGTCTACACGACGATACCAGCGTCAGGCGGATGTGGACACCTTGCGAGGTCACCACAATCGGTGGCCGCCGACTCCGCATTTCTCGCACAGCCGGATTCTTCGGCATAGACGTTGCATCATGGTGGATTTGCCTGTTCGGACTGATCGTCACAATGCTTTGTCGTCGATCGCACTAACCGGCAGAATCGTAACAGGATACACGACGCGAAGGCCTCGAATTGGCCAATCACGGCAGTTCGAACAGGGGCGCTACGTTCAATGAACTGAATACCTGCGATTGACACTCTGTTGACGTTCGGCAACATCGTCACCGCCTGGCCAACCGAGGTGGGATGGCAACTGAATATTCGACCTATTGAACGCGGTCGCTGAAGAGTGAAGCAACATCAGAAGTTGCTTCAATTCACCGTGTGTTTCTTCTCGCGCCGTTTGGCGAATGTCGACTTCCGGCAACATGGCGGCACGCATGATGCTTTCATGCAACATCGTGACTGAGACGCTGCAACCAACCAGGTTCAGTCAACCGACCGCAATTCAAACTCGACCTGATGCTTGCCAGACCACGGCCCTCGCAGGGGTGAACGCCTGTTGTGGGAATCGCCAACCGAGTTCTGGTGAGTTCCAAGGGGCTCCTGGGCAACCAGGGGCCTTCCTTTAGATAACCTC
>DASYEA010001038.1:0-3692 GCA_036499265.1 Schlesneria sp.
ACCTTCCAGAACGAGGCGGGACGTGACATTCGGCTGGGCGATCTCTTTCGTGGCAAGCCCGTCATCCTGGTTCCTGTGTACTATAAGTGCCCGATGCTCTGCGGTCTGGAGCTAAAGGGTCTCATCCAATGTCTGCGGGCGATGGATTTGACTGTGGGCAAAGACTTTGACGTTGTTGCGTTCAGTTTCGATCCCAAAGAAGAGCACACGTTGGCGGCTCAAAAGAAGAAGCAGTATGTCGAGGCTTATGGTCGAGAGAACGCGGCGTCTGGCTGGCACTTTCTGACGGCGGCGCGTGACTCAAGCGAATCACTTTGTCAGGCGATCGGATTTCAAACGGCCTACGACAAGCGATCCGGTCAATATGCTCACGCGGCTTGTCTTGTCGTGGCGACCCCAGAGGGCCGGATTGCGAGATACCTCTATGGAGTCGAATTCGTCCCGCGTGAAATGAAACTGGCATTGGTAGAGGCGTCGAATGGCCAGATCGGAACGATCACGGATCAGGTTCAACTCCTGTGTTTCGCCTATGACCCGGCGACAGGCAAATACGGATTGGCGATCCTCAGGATCTCGCAGGTGGCGGGAGTGCTGACAGCCGTCGTTCTCGGTTCGTGCATCGCTCGATACTTGTGGCTAGAGCGGCAACGTCCTGCAACGTCATTGACAGCGGGAGGCTCATCGTGACTCCCGACTTCCGTTTGTTCCCCGAATCTGCGTCGACGTTCTCAGATCGTGTCGACCATTTGTATTTGTTCCTGGTGCTTGTAGCGGCCTTCTTCACCGCCTTGATCGCTGGGCTGATTATCTATTTCAGCATCAAGTATCGCCGACGGGTGCATCGTGAACATGTGAAAATCACGGGCAACTACTGGCTGGAGGCGACGTGGGCCATCATTCCATTGATGCTGACAATGGTGATGTTCGTCTGGGGGGCAAAGATCTCTCTCGAAATGCGGACGATGCCTGCCAATCCGCTGAGTCTTCGCGTCGTCGGGAAGCAATGGATGTGGAAGATCCAGCATCCGCAGGGACGAGCTGAAATCAACGAACTACACGTTCCGATGAATCAGCCTGTCCAATTGAACATGATTTCGCAGGACGTGATTCACAGCTTTTACATCCCCGCATTTCGTGTGAAACAGGATGTGCTGCCCGGCTATTATTCGTCGCTCTGGTTCGAAGCGACCAAGCCTGGACGATATCACCTATTCTGTGCGGAATATTGCGGAACGAATCACTCGCAAATGCTCGGTACGGTAGTCGTGACGACGCCCGAGGAATACTCAAATTGGCTGGCCGAAGCGTCGACGGCCACTGCAGAGGTCGCCGGAGCGAGGCTGTTCGAACGCTTTCGTTGCGCCAGTTGTCACAAGAGCGATGGAACGGGCGATGGCCCGTCCCTGGTGGGTCTTGTTGGTTCGCGAGTTCCTCTGGCGGAAGGAGGAGCTGTGATTGCCAACGACCAATATCTTCGCGATGCGATTCTTAATCCCGCCAAGCAGATCGTGGCCAGCTTTGCACCCATCATGCCGTCGTTCCAAGGGCAACTGAATGAAGCTGAAGTGCAGGAACTGATTGCTTACATCGAGACGCTGAAGCAAGGCGCGGAGCGTCCCACGGATTCCGCAGGTTCCCCGGAATAGAAGCCAATCCATCTTATGAGCCGAAACTACCTGAACGCCGATTACAACATCTGGTCGTGGCTATTCACCACCGATCACAAGCGTGTTGGCATTCTGTATCTGCTATCAGTGACCTTCTATTTCTTCATCGGTGGCGCCGCGGCGGTGTTGTTTCGCTTGGAACTGATGACCCCGGCGGGCGATCTCGTTCTACCAGAAACCTACAACAGGTTGTTCACGTTGCACGGCATCGTGATGATCTTCTTCTTCCTGATCCCTGCGGTTCCATCGGTCTTGGGAAACTTTTTACTGCCGCTCATGATTGGTGCTCGCGACGTGGCTTTCCCGCGGCTGAATCTTGCCAGTTGGTATATCTTCACGCTGGGTGGCCTGTTCACGATCGCCGCAATTCTGGCCGGGGGCGTTGATACTGGGTGGACGTTCTACACTCCGTATAGCAGTGCCTATGGCAATTCGAATGTGATTCTTGCGGCCGCGGGTGTGTTCATTGTCGGGTTCTCCTCGATCTTAACCAGCCTGAATTTCCTGGTGACAATCCACACGATGCGAGCTCCCGGGCTGACATGGTTTCGGTTGCCTCTCTTCGTCTGGTCGAACTACGCGACCAGTATCATTGTGCTGCTAGGAACGCCAGTTCTGACGATCACATTGGTGCTAATTACCTTAGAACGACTGCTGAAGTTTCCGATCTTCGACCCTGCCTTGGGTGGTGATCCATTGTTGTTCCAGCATCTGTTCTGGTTCTACTCACATCCGGCGGTCTACATCATGGTGCTTCCTTCGATGGGAGTCGTCAGCGAGATCGTGACGTGTTTCTCGCGTAAGCAGATCTTCGGGTATCGCGTGATTGCCTTCGCGACCCTGGCCATCGCCTTTCTGGGATTCCTCGTGTGGGGCCACCACATGTTTGTCAGTGGTCAATCGTTGTATGCAGGCCTCGTGTTCTCGTTCCTGAGCATGATGGTGGCCATCCCTTCGGCGATCAAAGTGTTCAACTGGACCGCGACGCTGTATCGCGGGTCCATCGAATGGTCGACGCCGATGCTGTATGCCCTGGGCTTTATCGGTCTGTTTACGATGGGAGGCCTGACCGGGCTGATCCTGGCTACCTTAGCGGTCGATGTTCATGTCCACGATACGTACTTTGTCGTGGCTCATTTTCACTACATCATGGTCGGCGGGGCGGTGATGGGCTACCTGGGGGGCATCCATTTCTGGTGGCCCAAAATGACTGGCCGGATGTATCCCACTTCCTGGGGCAATTTCGCGGCGATCCTAATCTTTGCCGGATTCAATCTGACGTTCTTCCCGCAGTTTTTGCTCGGCTATCTCGGAATGCCACGGCGCTATCACGCGTATCCGCCGGAATGGCAAGTCCTCAACGTGATGTCGTCCGCAGGGGCCTCGATTTTAGGAATCGGCTATCTGTTACCGCTCGGATACCTGTTGTGGTCGCTGCGCTACGGTGCCGTAGCAGGTAACAATCCGTGGCATGCGACAGGCCTGGAATGGACAACGCAATCGCCACCTCTCACTCATAATTTCGAACAGACTCCAATCGTGACTTCGGAACCCTATGACTATCAGCCCGAGAATAAGGTTGCTCCGATAACGATTGCAGAATTAGAGAGCACAGCAAAGTGACCAGCCCCTCGCCGACTCCACTGGCACACCAGTTCGATAATTTGGATCAACAGCACCAGGCTGCGACAGTCGGGTTGTGGGCCTTTCTGGCCACGGAAGTGCTGCTGTTTGGTGGTATGTTCGCGGGATACGCCGTCTATCGGAATTGGTATGGCGAGACTTGGGCGGCGGCCAGTCACAAGTTGGATCTGGTGATGGGGACAGTGAACACGGCAGTATTGCTGGTCAGTAGTTTCACGATGGCCTTGACTGTGCAAGCGGCCGAAGTGGGGGACCGACGGAAGCTGTTAAGATATCTGGCCACGACGATCGTGCTGGGGTCAGTCTTTCTGGCGATTAAGGGATCGGAGTATGTACATAAGATCGAAACCAACCTGTTGCCCGGCCCTGCATTCCACTGGG
>DASYEA010001039.1:0-3385 GCA_036499265.1 Schlesneria sp.
TCGGCCGGCGAATGGCTGATCAAGAACAGTTACACCAAGTCCGAGAAACTGGCGATTCAAGGAGGATCGAATGGTGGCTTGCTCGTGGGGGCCTGTATGGCTCAGCGACCCGATCTGTTTGGAGCCTGCCTGCCCGCAGTCGGTGTGATGGACATGCTGCGGTTCCACAAGTTCACGGCCGGTCGGTTCTGGGTCGATGATTATGGAAGTGCCGATAATGCCGATGAGTTCAAAGCATTGCTGGGCTATTCACCGTATCACTCTCTGAAGCCCGATACGAAGTATCCGGCCACGCTGATCACAACTGCGGACACGGATGACCGCGTTGTTCCAGGGCACAGTTTCAAGTTTGCCGCACGGTTGCAGGAATGCCAGGCGGGTTCGCAACCCGTCTTGATTCGCATCGAAACGCGGGCCGGTCACGGTGCGGGTAAGCCCACAGCCAAAGTGATCGAAGAAGCGGCTGATCAGATGGCGTTTCTGGTGAAAAGCCTGAGCATGAAGACCGACTGAAGTCATGACTCACTGGTCATCACGATCACCAAAACGCCCTGGGCCACGCCGGCCGAGGGCGTTTTGCATTGACCTTGACTGAATCGAAAAGGATTCAGTTTGCGTGGTGTTGAACCCTGCATCGGGAATACGTTTCCCTCTGATGGCAGGGTTAAGCATGTCGCTTAGCCAAACAACAGGCTTTTGACGCCACTCCGTGCGGATCCCGCGAAGTCGATGTCGAAGACCGATTAGCACACAGGGAGATTCCGATGATCGCGAGAGGAATACAGGGTGTTGCCGATTTCTGGTCGCTGAAGACCGGGCTATTGGCAGCGGTGGCGGTTTTTGGTTTGACGATGTCCGCTCAAGCTCAATGTTCCGGAGGCGGGCAGGGTGGCAGCGGCGGACAGATGTCCGGTCGCTCGATGGCAGGCATGGGAATGGGCGGCGCCGGGATGGGTGGGATGGGGAGCAATAACCTCGCCTCGCAGTCATCAATGATCTCATCGCAGATGGAGACAGCTCAATACCTGAACAACATGCAAGCTTCGCACAATCTGATGATGCAGCAAATCCATCAGCACCAGGATCAACAGAAGGAAGCCATGCGTCAGGCCAGTGCGAACAGGAAACGGAAAGCGGTCGAGATTAGTCGCAAGACGAAGTCGAAATCCGGCTCCAGCAGCAGTGCCAAGTCAATCGAATTGACGCAGGCCAACTGATTAGACAACAGCAGTGAACCCCGGAACGCCGAGCGTTCGGCGTCCGGGGCATCATATCAGATTGCGAATAGACCAAGCCCCTCTTGAATTCCATCTCTGCAATCGGGCAGAATTCCTCTTCGGCAGCGACATCAAACTCGTGGAAGGACATGACGATGGCCAACGTCAATCCGAGCATCACGTTCGTTTGCCGATTCTGCCAGCAGGTGATCAAGACTGCAGCGACATCAGAAGGCCGGGCAGGGCGATGTCCCACATGCCAGAAGGTCGTCTATACCCCCGCGGCATCCGAGACGGTATCCGCGTTCCCACTCGAAATCGTCGATACCGGCCTCCAGCGTCGCAAGCTGAATGGGCTCTGGCAAGGCGTCGTTGTCTCATTGATCCTGCATCTGGTTCTACTCTCTGCCCTGGGTGTTATCGTCTTCGAATCACACGAGTACGGTCGGTCACTCATTGCCAGTGTGTTTTTTGACTCCGAAGGAACAGAGATTGAAGAGGCCGAAATTTCGATTGAAATGCCTGCCCCAATTCCAGCAGCAATCGAGGGAGACGCTCAAGTAGCCATCGAGGGAACCATACTGGATGAACCGGCCGATAACTCATTTGTGCCGGAAGCGATCAACGTTGGCGGACGACAACAGCGTGTGTCGGCGACTGCAGAGACCACCGGTTCCACGGATCCCTTCGCCAGGTTTTCTCCCACAGTATCCGATCGCCTCAGAAGGCAACCTGCTGCCAGACGCGGCGACTATGAAATCGCTCTATTCTGGGATGGCCCCAGCGATCTCGATTTGCACGTTCAGTATCGATCTCCCTCGGAAAGAACTCGACGCTCCATCAATTACACCGATAAGGGCAAACCGGAAACCGGCTTCCTGGACGTGGACCAAAATTGGAAACCTGCCTACGTTGACGATCCGATCGAGCATATTCGCTGGAACACGAAGTCTCCTCCCGCGGGGATGTACGCGATCCTGGTTCATGGATTCCACCTAAGATCAAACAACGGTCTAACCCCACGGGTTGTTCCCTTCACAGTCGAAGTCAAAACTCCTGACAGTGTGCGCAGCTTTTCCGGTGCCGTCGGTGAGAAGCAGTTTTTCGAAGTCGATGTACTCGTGATCGAGGGCCGTGAAGAGGAACAGGCATCCGAGACGACAAAAACTCTATCCGCCGCCGAACGCCTGCTCGCAACCGCGAAGAAGAAACTCGGTAGCGGCACAGGTTCGTCCAAACGCGAAGCCATTGGAATCCTGAAGGGTCTAGTTCGCCGCTTTCCCCACTCTCCAGAAGCAGAAGATGCGCGCGAATTGTTGAAGGCAAATCCATAGATCTGGAGAGTATTCATCATCTGCGTGAAGGACTTCTAGTCGCTGATCAGATTGAGATCGGCGGGCGAGCTGATACGAACTCCACTCTTCAGCCCCTCCAGATCGATCTGATCGCCGTGCTTCAAGATTTCGAATCGCGAGTCGCCGGAATTTGCTTTGGGGATATAGGCGAGGACGTACGAAGCACCGATTACACCGAGTCGACCTTTGGGGACCTGAACAACCAGTGCGGTTCCCTCATCGATGCCAAAGGCAGTCAGGTCGGGGTGGGATTCCATCAACCCGAGCAACCGATTGATGCGGCTGCGACGGAGGAAGTGCTGATCGATGACTGCTCCGTGTAGTAAATCGAATCCAGTCCCTTCATCTGCTTCTTCCTGGCCCTGCTGGATCATGACTTTGGTCATCACTGCCGCGCCGGCCGAACTGCCACCGATCACTCCGCCACGACCGATGACGGATCGCAATTTTTCTTCGACTAACGTGCCAGCGTATTTCTCGGACAGCCAAGCTTGAACTCCACCGCTGAGCCAGACCGCCGAAGCCTGATCGAGCGGCGCAGAGAATGACTCTTGGTTCGCCTGATCTCGCGAGTCGGTGTGCAGGACCTGCACGGACTGCACACCTAATTTTCGCCAGAAATCACGGAGCGCGTCTTGTTGCGCTGCAGTAGCATCGAATGCTGGGATCACGACCAGCCGCGCCTGGTCCGCGCCGCCCGCCAAATCCAGAAAGCGGTGGCGAATTTCCGGCGGCAATGTGCCACCGCCGGCGATCACCAGTGAGCCCCCTTTGTAACGGTTGATAAAATCAGTCCGTTCCGAGTCGTCCGGA
>DASYEA010001040.1:0-4311 GCA_036499265.1 Schlesneria sp.
ATTCCATGTGACTCAACGAGCGTCGAATGATAGCGATGAACCTGCGCCGAAATTCCTGATAGCGTTCGATCTCAAAGATGCAGCCAAGATGAAGAAAACGCTGGCCAAGGCCGCGAAATCGGAAGGGGCCAACATCGAGACTCGCGACTTCAATGGCGAGACGATCTATGAAGTGAGTGCTGGTGATGATCAGACGATTTCGATGGCCGTGACTGGCAGCCAAGTCGTTTTCACCAACGACACTCCTTCGCTGGAAGCGATGTTGCGTACGGTCTCGACAGCGCCTCTGGCCGAATCAGCCGGCTATCGGAAGATTGCGAAGCGATTTCCCCCGAAGGTTTCGATGATTGGTTATTCGCGTGCCGACGCACAAATGAAAGCCGCTTACGAGATGCTGAAGAACGCGGATAACGCGGAGTTCCTGGAAGGGATCGACGTGAAGAAGCTTCCGCCCTTCGAGGCCCTTGAGAAGTATTTGCGTCCTAGTGGATCTTATGCCGTTCCCGACAAGAAGGGGGCGCTCTTTGTGACGTTCCAGTTGAAGGAAGGCGATAAGTAACTGTCTTGCTGCAAGCAGTTGCAGTTACAATGTTTACAAAACCAGATGGCTCGTATCTCGTGAGAGGTGCGAGCTTTCTGTTTGTGTAGCTGCGAATCAAACGAAACCGCGATCGGCGGTTGGGGTTTGTTGTTAGTAAGTGACTGGTTTCAATGCGGTGGCGTTCAACGCTCCTCTACAAGGTGCAAGGTCATGCGACGAACTCATTGGGGCACAGTAGCGGTGACTGCCGCGATTTTGAGCGCGAGCATCATGACTGCAGTGGGGCAGGACGCCGACACAGGTTCGCTGTTTAAGCGATTGGATAAGAATCGCGACGGGCAGATCGCCAGCGACGAAGTTCCGGAAGAGCAGCGGCGGCTGTTTCAGCGTCTGGTTCGCCTGGGTGATCAGAGCGGCGACGGAAAGCTGACGGCGGAGGAGTTCGAAAAGACGAGCGAGCCCGATGAGTTTCCGAATGTCCCGCTGAATCAAGATGGGGATCCCCGCCCGGACAGTCGCCAGCGGTTCGAAATGCTTGATCGAAACAAAGACGGAAAAGTGACTTTGGACGAAGTTCCCGAGCCGCTTCGTGATCGACTAAAACCGCTTTTTGATCGTTCCGGGAAGAAGGAGTTGAGCATCGAAGATCTCGGCCGATTCGGAGGGAATGGTCGCCCTGAGCCCGCCGAGTTCTTCAAACGCTTCGATGCAAATGCGGACGGAAAACTCTCCAAATCAGAACTTCCTCCGGAGGCTCGTGAGCGCTTGGCCCCACTGTTCGAACGAGTGGGCAAAGACGAAGTGACGATCGAGCAGTTCCAGCAGTTCGGAGAACGTGTTCGCGAAGGGGTGGGTCGCCCTGGGATGGGAAATCCGGAGGAAATGTTTGGCAGACTCGATGTGAATCGTGACGGCAAGCTCACAGTCGAGGAGGCTCCCGAGCGCGCTCGGCCGATGGTAGAGGCTGCTTTGCGCCGAGCGGGAAAGGAAGTGAGCGGGTCGTTGACGAAAGAAGAGTTCGTCAAAAACATGCCACAAGGTCGAGACGGTGCTCGGCCACCAGCGGGTGAGCGTCGCCCCGAGGGAGATCGGCCTGCGGAACGAGAAGGGCGGTCTGCATTGTTTTTCCAGAGACTAGATCGTGATTCCGATGGGAAAATCTCCACGGACGAAGCACCAGAGCAGCTGAAGGAGCGCATTGGCATGCTTGACACAAACGGTGACGGATTCATCAATTTGGATGAATTCCGCGTCGGAGCGGGATTGCTGGGCGAGCGGATGCGCGATCGAGCCGAACCACGCCCCCGGCAGGGAGCCCCTTCGGACGGTCGCCGCACTGAAAAGTCCGAGTAACGGGCGAAGCTCTCAAGCAACTTATTTAACGCCATGGAATGGTGGCGATTGCTCCGCCGTCAATTGTTTTGAGAGAATCGATTTTGCGGCCGTTTCGTCGAGATTACGGTCACTAGATGACCGGTCGGCAAAACCAAAATTGAGAATTCGCCTACCACTTGCAGCCCACCTTTGACATCGCATGGGGCCAAGGCTAGCATTCCCCGACTTACCAGTTCGTAATCCCGGTGGGGCTGCTGTATGGCTGACAGCGATGATGATCGCGATGGCCGTAACTCCGCAGCGAAGGGTTACGTTCTGGCAACGCAAGTGATGAGCATCGGTCTGCAAATGGCGATACCGCCAGGGATCGGCTGGTGGCTCGATCAAAAGTATTCGACGGCACCGTGGTTGACGGTGGTAGGTGTGCTGTTTGGATTCTCGATCGCCATGCTCGAGCTACTGAAGTTTGCAAAAAACAACAAGTAGTTCTTCGCACTGTTGGCGACTCAAGATCTTAATTGGTGGTTGGAGATTGAGTTGAAGACACTCGGCGGCCGGTTGGTGGCGCTGACGGCAGGAATGCTTGTTGTCGGGTTGCTGCTGGCAGTGGTTGCCTACGGGGTGTCAGGGCTGCTGGGACTGGAAGGATTGGCGTACTCGCTGATTCTCTCCTTGATCCCAGGGTTGCTAACCGTGTTCGCAGGTGAATTGCTGAGGCATCGCAATCTGTCAGCCTATGTTGTGCTGGTAGGTGGCGGGTTTCGGATGTTGTTTGTGTTGTTGGGGATGTTTGCAGTTTCTGCACTGCGCCCTGATCTTGGGTTTCGCCAGTTCACGGTGTGGTTGATTGTCTGCTATTTGGTGGCTTTGGCGCTCGAGACGGCTTTAGTGCTGCCTCCGGCGACTACCCCAAAGCCGCTCGACGATCAAAGCTGATTGGGATGCCATGTCGGCAAGCGATCCATTTCATCATGTCCGCGATGCGAATGTCTGGGAGCTCCCCGTCTTCGTGTTGCGGTTATTCGGCCTCGACAGCTACCCGAAGCTGCCGGTGTACACCATTCTTGGTCACCAATTTGTGGTGACGAAATACATGGTGTTACAGGTGGTGGCCTTGGTTTTGTCGGTGCTGGTGTTCTACGGCCTCGCTCGGCGAGTGCGCGGTGGTAAGCCAGTGTCGGGTGTGTGGTGGAATTTCTGGGAAACTCTGGCTCTCTTCATTCGTGATCAAGTTGTGCGGCCATCAATTGGCATTCCGCATCATCATGATGATCATGATCATGGCCATAGCGACGCGCATGCTGTTGATCATCACGAGCATGGAACTCGCTTGACTGCAGGTGGCCACGCTAAGGTTGAAGTCGGTCATCCGGCAGACAAATACCTGCCGTTCGTCTGGAGCGTGTTTTTCTACGTCCTGTTCTGCAATCTGCTGGGGGCTATCCCGTTCTTGGGTTCCCCCACTGCAAATATCAATGTCACGGGCGTGTTGGCTGTCGTAACGTTTGCTCATGTTGTCTATTTCGGCACACAGCAATCCGGTGTAGCCGGTTTCTGGAAGTCACTTGTTCCTAGCATGGATCTTCCGGGTCCGATTGCAGTGATTCTGTTGCCTGGTATCTGGCTCATTGAAGCAGGCGGGTTGTTGATTAAGCATGGTGTGCTGGCGATTCGGTTGTTCGCCAATATCATGGCTGGTCATACGGTGTTAGGTGTGTTTCTTGGGTTTATCGCTCTGGCGGATGGCGCACTGTGGGGCATTATCATGCCAGCAAGCGTTCTGGGTCAGGTTGCGATCGGCATGTTGGAATTGTTTGTCGCCTTCCTGCAGGCGTACGTGTTTGCTCTGTTGGCATCGTTGTTTATCAGTGCGGCGGTAAATCCACACTGAGTGTGTGTTTGGTGTAAAGCGTCTTGGGGCGTTCCCGAAATTCAGGTTGAGGAGAGTCGTTGTGAGTCAGAATCTGCGGGTCTTGGTGTACGGAATTTGCTTGTTATTCGTGTTCGCGACTCCAGCCTTGGCGGCTGAAGGCGTTGGTAACGGCGGGATTCACTTCTCCGCTGCGATCGGTGCTGGCCTGGTGATCATTGGCGCTGCCTGGGGTATCGGCCGTATCGGTCAAGCCGCCGTCGAGTCGATGGCTCGTCAGCCAGAAGTCGCCGGCAACATTCAGACGGCTATGATCATCGCTGCCGCGCTGATCGAAGGTGCGACGTTTTTCGCACTGATCGTCTGCATGAACAACAACGGTGACTACAAGCCGTTCGCCAACTAGTTCGGCTCGATTCAGTGGCTTTGGCGGAACGGAACTGCGACACGGGTGGCAAGTCATGTTTGGGTATCTCGTTCGATCGTTGGGCGTGTTGTCGCTGAGCCTTGTGCTCGTCGGCAGTACCGCGGCGTGGGTTTCGGCGGCTGAGGAACATCATGATGC
>DASYEA010001041.1:0-2988 GCA_036499265.1 Schlesneria sp.
CCAACTTCGGCACGCCAGACGCAAGAGCGGCGCTGATGAAGGCCAAATCGTCCAATGATCCCCACAAGAAGAACTATGCGACGATTGCCCTGACCCAGATCCGACAGCGGTCGCCAGGATTTCAGTATGTCAGCCAGGGTCTGCAGCGAATGCAGATGCCCATCGACCCAAACGACAAAGACGCGAAGAAGCAGCAAGAGAAAGATGCGATGGAGTTCTTTGATCTGGCGCTGCAGTTAGATCCGCAGATCCCCGAAGCGTATGCCGGGCGAGGCAAGCTGTACCTGCGTCAGGAAAAGATGGCCGAAGCGGGCAAAGACTTTGAGAAAGCGGTCGAGCTGAATCTGGAGCCCGAAGACAGCGAAGTCGTCACCGGACTGGCCCTGAGTCGCGTCGTCGCGGGTCGATTCGATGACGCGATCAAGGCCATCGAAGCGGGTCGCGAAAAGCACAAGAATACGCCTCGCGGGCTGTACCTTTACAACACCGCCTGCGTCTACAGTCGCTCGATGCAATACCTGCAGGAGCATCCCGAATTGCCCGATGCTTCCAAGAAGATTGAAGACTACAAAAAGAAAGCGCTGGACGATCTGGCACAGTCAATCAAGCAGGGCTTTCCCGAGTTTGACTGGATGGCGAAGGATCCGGACTTCAAAGCCATCAACAATGAACCCAAATTCAAAAAGCTGCTGGAATCGCAACCAGCAACAAAGCTGGATGACAAGAAGGCAGAGAGCGAAGAGTAAAATCTCATGCTTTGGCGAGCCGCGCTGCGTCAGCACGCGGACTCTTCACTGCGGGGTGATGTTGATAATGACATCGTCAAAGCGGTCGACGCTCAAGCATCTCACCTGACTTCACATCGCCGTGTTATTTGGGTCCGCGTGCTGACGCAGCGCGGCTCACCTCAAGACATGCTGGAGCCATTGTCCCATGACATCCGATATCCGCCGCATTGGCGTAACTCGCCGCTGGTCAGACGCCGTATTGCACGGCAACACCGCTCATTTCGTGGAAGTCGCGGACGACCCCACTCAGCCGATCCGTGGTCAGGTGACTCAGTTGCTGGACCAGATCGATTCGCGGCTGCGTCTGATTGGAAGCGACCGAACGCGACTGTTGATGGTCCAGATCTTTCTGACCGACCTGAATAACGGTTCAGTTCTGAACGAACTGTGGGATGCCTGGATCCCAGAAGGCCACGCCCCAGCCCGAGCTTGTGTGCAAGCAGGTCTGGCACCCGGATATCTGATCGAAATGGTCGTGACCGCCGCGTTGTTGCCAGTGGCCTAACCCGCATCGCAAGCAGGATTCATAAACATAAGTCCCCTATGTCCACATAAGTCCCACTTCAATAGGACGAACGACTCTCACGGAGACTATCGCTCTTCCACCGCAACGACGATGGCCTCACTTGCATCGACGGACGCGTCTGCGGCCGCAGCCAGGCTGATCGTCTGAGCCTTGATAGGAGATTGCTCGCCCGATCGGACACGGCCTGCCAACCACAAGGTGAACAACGTCGAGATGGCAGCGATCCAACCCACCGTGCCGAAATGCTCGATCGGGCCATCCTTCACCTGAGTGATGATAATTCCCCCGAGATAGGCTCCGATACCGCAGGCGATGTGTTGAACGGACGAGTTTGCACTCAGGAAGCCGCCGCGGCGTTTGGGTTCGACGCTGCCCGTGATCATCGCCATCGCGGCAATCATGCGACCGACGTTGCTCACCATCAGCGATCCAAACACAAAGACGGCGACTCCGACGTGAATGCGTGGCAAGTGAGTAATGGCGAGCAGTAGTAATGCCGAGACAGGCGCGATGATCCGGTAGATCATCAGCTTGCCAAACTTGTCGGTGAACCACCCCACAATCGGCGAGGCAATCAGTGTCAGTGCCCCTCCAAAGATGTACATGATCGGAAGTTGATTCACGGTCATGCCGACGTTGGAAACGAAGTAAGCAGCCACATAGGGAAACACCGTGAAACTACCAATCATCAGCGACACGGTCAGCGCGAAGGCATTCAAGTGGTTACGTTGCGAAAAGGTCTCAAACAGTGACTTCAACGGATGGGCATGCGCCTGATGGAGGTGATCCTTCAGGGGCGGCATCGCGAAGGGAGTGAGAAACAGCAGCGGCAGGCCGCCGATGGCCAGGACCATGAATGGGACATGCCATCCGAAGGTTGTGCCAAAAACCAATCCGATCGGAACACCAGCCACTGAAGCCAGCGCGAACCCGCTCATCAGTGCTCCGGTCGCACGCCCGCGGCGCTCCTCGGGAAACACGTCGCCAATGATGGTCATCGCCTGGCCACCCAGAATGCCGCCAAACAAGCCGGTCGCAATTCGAGCAATCAACAGCGTGTGATAAGTCGGTGCGATGGCGCACCAGAACGTGCCCAAAAGGAATCCGCCGTACAGGATCATAAACGTCGTGCGTCTGGCAAATCGGTCAACGATCGACGAGGCCAACAGTCCCGATAGTCCTGCCGCGAACGTGTATGAAGAGACAATCAGCCCGAATTCGTCGGGGCTGATGGATAACGTCTCCATCAATTGCGGGCCTAATGGCATGACAATCATGAAGTCGACGATTGTGATGAACTGCACCGCGGCAAGAATGAAGAGGATCAGCAGTTCGCGTTCTCGGCTGTGAGTCGTTCGACTCACCAGATTTGCTTCAGTCATTCCCTTGCCTGTACTCTCGTGGTCTTGAACCAATCCATCCGTCATCCACAGGATGGAACTTCCTGCACGGCTTCCGATAGTCGGACACTATCAGATACCGTTCGACAGGGTAAGCCTTTCACGGGTTCGCAAGATATTCAGAAATCGAGCACTGAATCCGCTAGCGTTGCTTCCGAGATACTTCTTCGTCCCAGTGATCGAGTCGTTTTCGAGCGTAACTCGCGATCAAAGGATTCGCATTTTGAGCGAGTTCTTCGAGCTTTCGCCGGGCTTCCGGAGTACCGATGTCCGC
>DASYEA010001042.1:0-8678 GCA_036499265.1 Schlesneria sp.
AGTTCGAAGGCCGTGCCAAGATTATGGGCCTCGACATCCGATCCAAGCCGCATCTGGTCCGCGAGAAGATCGGCTATGTTCCCGACTTCTTCGGCGTCTACGAAGACCTGACGGCTCGAGAATATCTGCACTTCTTCGCGGCCGCCTATCGATTGCCGGTTTCCAAACGCAAGGGGGTCGTCGATGATGTGCTGCAACTGACCGACTTGACCAACAAGATCGATTCGCCCGTCGATTCCCTGTCACGCGGGATGAAGCAGCGGCTGTCGCTGGCTCGCGTCTTGTTGCATGACCCGGCCGTGTTGCTGTTGGACGAACCCGCCTCGGGACTCGACCCGCGGGCGCGCATCGAAATGCGGGAACTGCTGAAAGCCCTGAAGGAAATGGGCAAGACGATCCTGATCTCCAGCCACATCCTGCACGAACTCGCCCAGTTGTGTACACGCATCGGCATCATCGAAGCAGGCCGCATGGTGACGCAAGGCTCCGTTGCTGAAATCTATCGCGAACTCGGCGTGCTGAAGATCGTTCACGTGCAAGTCGCCAATCAGACTCCCGAACTGATTGCCAGCTTAAAAGGATTGGCCGGAATCACGCAGGTCGAAGATCAGGCCGACCGCATCTCGATCCGGTTTGAGGAAGGAAGCATCGAGGTCGAAGATATCCACGACTTCATTCACAACCAGGGGGCACGCATTCGCATGTTCCAGCCGGAAGTGATGGATATGGAAACGGCATTCATGAAGCTGACCGAAGGGCAGACCGCGTGAGTGCTCCCGGATGGTCATTCGGACTGCCGCTGCTGACCAAAGACCTGATCGAGCAGGCGGCGCATCGGCGCACCTACATTCTGCGCGTCGTGTATGCCGCCGTGCTTTATGGAGCGGCCCTCTGGATCTATGCGGACGTCGCGGGCGGTGGATCTCAGGCCGAAGTCCTTAGCCGCGGACAAGGTCGGGAAATGTTTCTAATGTTGGTCGCCGTGCAACTGGCGGCGGCGATCATTCTTCTGCCCGCCATTAGTTCAGGCGCGGTCACGTCAGAAAAAGAACGCGACACGCTGGGGTTGCTGCTGCTGACGCAACTCAGCCCGACCACGATTATCCTGGAAAAGCTGATCAGTCGCATGGTGACGATGGGGACGTATCAGCTACTTTCGCTGCCACTGTTTGCCGTTGTTTACGGTCTGGGTGGAGTTGAGCTCTTTGAGATCCTGGCGGCGATCTGGTATCTGGCCTGGTGGAGCCTGGTGATTGGTGCCATCAGCATTGGTTGTTCAGCCTGGCATCGCACGACCGCCGGGGCCTTCATTTCCGCTTATGCGGTCATGCCACTGGTCGTCTGCTTCGCGATGTCATGTCAGAGCGTCTTGACACCCGCCGTCGCCGAGATCTGGCGGCCCAGTGGCGAGATGTCGACGCTGCAGTACTTTGTCGCCTCACTGGGGACTATCGTCCTGCTGCTGGCAATGTCCGTTCCGCTGCTGCTCGTCACCTGGTTCATCGTGGCGTTTGCTCAGATGCATCTGTTGCAGCGAGCATTTGTCCCCCCGCGCAATCTGCTGCTGGAATTCTTCAAGGGCCTGGATAAGTTCTTCGAGGAACTGAACAAGCAGACGACGAGTGGAATCCTGCTGGTGCGGGATGTCGATACGGGACCAATGTTCGATCCGATCGCCTGGCGTGAAACGCGCAAACGCTCGTTGGGGACGGTTCGATATCTCTTCCGCCTGCTGATCCTCCTCGAGGTGCCGTTGGCAATCGCGATTGCCTGGACCGTGACCGACAATGGGTCGAGTTCTTTTGACGGGCCGACGACATTCTTCCTCACTCTGCTCTGGCCGATTTCCGTGTTAGCGATCGTCGTTCACACGACAAACGTGATCTTTGCCGAACGTTCGCGCCAGACTCTTGACGTGCTGCTGGTCGCTCCGTTGACCGCAAGAGAATTGGTGACGCAAAAACTGGCGGGCGTTCGTCGATTGATCGCCGTCCTGTCGGTCCCGTTTCTGACACTGATCATCTTTCAGGCGACGTGGACGCTATATGTCGTTCGCGGTTTGGGTCTGTTTGGTCGTAGTGGTGACGAGGCGAGCGTCTTCATTCATGAAATCCTGGGGATGACGCTGGCATTGCTTGTCTATCCGCGCGTCGTGCAATGGCTGTCATTTCATCTCGCCTTACGTGTCAGGAATCAGACGCAGGCTGTGTTGTGGTCACTGGTGACGATCATAGGGTTGTGCGGGATTCCCTATCTGGTTGTCTATCTCGTCGGTGTGGTTTCGTCGCTTGGACCAAATGATGCGACCCTGGCTTGGATCACCTGGCTCAGTCCGATCCGAGTGTTGTTTCACCGGAGGTTTGCCCAGCCATCCCCTTGGGCGGGTGCCGGCATCAATCAAGTGTTGCAAGATCGCTTGTTTGTCGGTTTGACACTCAATGCGGTCACCTGGGTCGGCCTGTGGCTGTTTTTGCGGTACCGTGCGATGCGAGATTTCTCCAGCTCAATGGGTCGCGCCGAACCATCAGGAGGCGAGTCATGAGTCCCTTCGCTCGCCGCCTGTTCGCGATGCCGCGTTCGCTCGGCGACATGGCAACCTGGGGCACCGGCAATGTGTTTCCATTGCTCTCGCGCGAGTTGACCGAGCAGGCGGCCCGTCGACGTACGTTTGTCGCGCGAGTTGTCTATGCCGTCGTGTTGTACGTCGTCGCGATCTGGATTTTCTACAACCAGGTCGAAAGCTGGTCGAGTCGAACATTCACCGCGCTCGGTCAAGGGATGCCGATTTTCATCGGATTGGGCTGGCTGCAGTTCTTAGGCATTTACCTGTTCTTGCCCCCCATGACTTGCGGTGTGTTAACCGCCGAAAAAGAACGAGACACCCTGTCGCTACTGATGCTGACACGATTGGGACCTTGGTCGATTCTGATCGGCAAGCTGTTCAGTCGCATGATCACCATGGCATCGTTCATTTGTCTGTCGCTACCACTTTTCGCGGTGGCGTATAGCTTCGGTGGAGTCGAAGCGGAACAGATCTTGGGACTCGGATGGACTTTAGCCGTCACGATGCTGCAGGTCGGGTCGATGGCGCTGGCCTGCTCGGCGTGGTGCCGCACGACGGGCTCGGCGTTTCTTGCGACGTATCTAATCGGAGCCTTCATTCTTGCTGCCCCCAACATCGTCACGCAAAGGGGCGATCTCGATCCCTTCGGCATCTTGGAATTCCTGGCTGAATACTTGAGCACAATGGGATTCGCGGGCGAAGAAGTCACGCGTGGGGATGTCACTATGGTCTTATTCGGGCCTTGGGTGTGTCTCGACCGTTTGCCGCTACCCAATCGACCGTTCGCCGCCACAGTGGCGCGAACAGTCCCCATGTTGCTCTCAGCGGCGGCTTGCCTGTTTTTCGCTCGAGCGGTGCTCTGGCGACGCGCGTTTGTGGCACCGTCGAATATCATGCTGAAGATGTTCCGGTCGCTCGACACGCTGTTTCATCGACTGAACCAGAACAGGCTGACACGTGGGATCGTGCTGACGCGCGAACATGTCCAACTGCCGCTGTACGATCCGATTCGTTGGCGCGAGACGAAGAAGCGTTCACTGGGAACCACGCGATATCTTATCCGTCTGTTACTGGTGCTGGAGATCCCGGTCCTGTTCGGCATGCTGATCCCGTTCTACGGCGATGTCAACTCGAACTACGCACCGGCATTTGTCGCGGCGTGGGTCGTCTGGATCATCTCGGCTCTGGTGGTAGCGATCCACGCAACTGGGCTGATTGGGCTGGAACGATCTCGGCAAACGATGGATGTCCTGCTGACAACTCCGCTGACTAGCGAGTCCATCGTGAAAGAAAAATTCGCTGGGATCTCGCGAATGATCACCGTATTGTGGATCCCGCTGGCGACGGTCTATCTGTATCAAGTCTGGTGGACAGGCTGGGTCGGCAGCTTCGAACCGGGTGAAATCCTGTTTGGGATCTTGCGGAGCTTGATGGCCATGGCGATCTATCCCTGGCTGATCGCTTGGATCGGTTTTCATTTCGGGATGCGCTGTCGCTCGCAGGCTCAAGCGGTCCTGGTCACACTCGGCATACTGACGGCCGTCTGTGTGATCCCCGCGGCGCTCGCCGCGTACCTCAATTCGAATGGACTGTGGACACTCGGCGAAATCGGTTGGTTAAGCCCTGCGATGGCGTTGACAGAGAGTACACATGGTCGCCAAATCTTTTCGGATTACCGCTATTCCTACAACTACAGTAACTACCTCCAGACCAAGAACTATCTGATCCTAATGGCATGGGGAGGCCTGTTCTGTCACTTTTTCCTGGCCGGGCTGCTGTTGCTTTGGCTGAGACTTCGCGTTCTAAAAACATTTGCCCATCGACTTGGCCGGAACGACGGACAGCTCATCGATGATGACGACATCGAACGCCTCTCGGAACTCCGCCGTCAGATCGTCAAGAGTGGGATCTTTCGATCGAATCCGAATGACGAATGAGTTTTGGCCACGGATGAAGCACAGATAAATACAAAATCTGTGCGCGGAGAACAGGTCTGGAAAATGAAGTCAGATCCTCACTTTGAATCTTCCTTCTCCTCATTTGCTAATCCGTGTTTATCCGTGTCCATCCGTGGCTAAAACTCTTCTCGCGTTGCCAAATTCCCACATGTCGGAATCCTATGATTACTCGGAAGCACAGCCCGGCGCGGAAGTTCTGGTAAAGTCTGCCGTCGACTTCCTTCATTCGACAAGTCGCCACATGGCACGACCCGACAAGACGCAGTAGACTTCTGCGCGACAGCGCGATCTCTCGACATCAGATTTCTGCGAACCGTGTCGATCTCTTTTTTGACGCGGAATGCGTCTCAGCGATAATTCATGCGACGTCCAATCTACGATTCCCCCTCGCTCATCAAGAGACATCCCATGGTGACACCGGCTCCCGTTCGCTCCGGGTTTCGCGTAGCTGGGCAGGACATACCGTCGATGATTTACGCGCATCCACCGCTGGTCGAAAGCTGGCTGGGTGTCGACTTCTCGACGTCGGTCGATCTGGCGTCCGCTGGTCTGCAGGCGCTGCGCGTCCAGTTGGGCCCCGAATGGCGGGACAATTGGAAGCCCGTCGAATCGGGTTCTGCCAGGCAACTGACGAACGTCATGGGTGATCGAGCTCTCCGCTTGACGCCTCAAGGCTTTGCCTTCGGCTGGCTCGGCTACAGCGGCGAACGTTATCCGCGTTACGAATCGATCCGCGACGGTTTCGTCTCGGTCTTCACTGCCGTCCAGTCCATGGGAACCAAAGCCGACCACCCGCGAATTCCCCACTCCTGGTCTGTCTGCTATCTCAATCGGATCCCGCAAGGAACGGTCTGGTCGACGGCCGGCGACTGGAGTTTCTTCAGCCTATGGCAGCCTGTGCCGCTACAGGGATTGGGCATCGAACCAACCGGCTTTCGCGCGGAATGGGAACTGCCGTTGGAAGTGGAACGCGGCACGTTGAAGATCAGCTTTCAGCATCGACCGATCGATGAAACCGAAAACGTCTGGATCAATTTGACCGCGCGTGGTCCCGTGGAAGATGCCGAAACAGGAGTCTTCGACGGCCTGGACTACGGCCGCGAAGTGATCGTCCGCAGCTTCAACGACTTGGTGTCGCCCGACGCCAAAAAGTACTGGGGCGTCCAGCCACGCTGAACAACATGGCCATTTCCGCGTAGGTTATGCTTTAGCATATCTCTTCCGCCCCTTCGCGACTCTAATCTTCCACACTCTCGGCCGCGATCTTCAGATAGATCTCTTTCGCCTGATCATAAGCGGCCTTGGCCGCGGCGCGTTCTTTTTCGCGGATCTGGTTGACCTTGGAGTTCCAGCAGACATCGACCCCCTTCGTACACCAGTCGGCACTCTTGCGGCTGGCTCGAATCGGTTTGCCGTCCACTTCAACGAAGATCGGATTGGTGTGACACGACGGCAGGATCCGCAGTGCCACCCAGCTCGACTGCTTCAGATTCAGATCGAACCTCAAGTTCTGCAGAGAGCCATCCGCAGGGATGTTCTTTGTCTGGACCGATTTCCCATTCACGATCAGGTCCACGGGAACAGCCCGAGTCTCTCCGATCCGGCTACGTTCCAGATGCCAGTACGGTTGTTCATCGAGGCGTTTGGCTCGAATCGCTTCTGTCTGCGGCGTTGGCTTTTCGGCCAACAGCGCCGTGGCATCGCAAGTGATGCGAACCGTGTCCGCCTTGGCGAGAGACAAACGACTTGGCTTAGAGGTCTCCTTGTCAGCTTCACCGACACCCAGTCCGTTCAGCTTGAAATCGAAGAGATGGCTCAGGCCATCACCGCAGTAACTGCGACCCGCTTTGACCCCCGCGATCCACGCTTCATATGTCAGCGGCTGATCCTGGGGGAGCTTCACATAGATGCGGCCGAGGCCCACTTTTTCGCCGTAGATGCAAGGGAAATCGGTCTCGCCACTGATCCGCGTCTCCATGCCGCAGTTCAAAGTGTGATACCAGATGTTCAGTTCCCAGATGGCTGGAGTATCCACAGCCGAGATGAAGTCGCAGGCTCCATGAGCCGTCGTGACGATGAACTCGTTCGCCCCGATGCCGTCAAAGCGTGGCATCGCATAGTCGGGCAATGTCGACGCCGCCTTGCCGGGCCAACCGTTGGGAGCACCACCCCAACTCCGTTCGACGAATTTGCGAGACCCATCCGGCATGGTATCCGGCAGCGCCAGACCCCAGCCGCTGTGACTGTAACCGACAACGCCCCCTTGCATCTGGCCCCACTTCAGAACCGGCTGCGTCCAACTGGGCCAGTCTTCCAGCAGCGTGGTTCCCGGGTAGTCATCTTCCTGCAGATTGAGCAGGCACAAGTGTCCGGCATGCGACGAAGGGAAGCCCGAAACTTCGACGTCGTATCGCATCAAGTTCGTTGGTCGCGACAGGGCCGATGTCTTCCCTTCGAAGTATCGCTTCTGCGTGTACCAGCAGGGGCCCCAACTCAGCACGCAGCCAATATTCAGATCTTCGCCCAGGATATGCCGCATCATGTCGCCGGGAGTCACTCCTTCGGTCGGGCTGTCGTAGTGCTTGCAACCGGCCGCGTGAATGTGATGATCTCCCGAATACCAGTCTCGCTTGGCAGCATGTATCCAGCGCCGCAATTTCACATCAAAGCGCTGGCTGGCTTCGTCAGTCCGCACGGTGAGCGGATGCGTGTCGACGAAATACTCGGGACCGCGCTGCACCACGACGGTGTAGTCACCCGGAGGAAGCTGCACCGATTCGCCATCCGTGCGATAGATCTGCTCATGGAAGAAAAAGTCAGGTGCCAGTCTGCGATAGACGTTGGGATAGACGCGACCCATCTTGTCGCGAATGGTGAGAGCCGCAGTCGTGGCGGTGTCGTCGAAGTCTTTGATTCCCAGCACCACTTCAACTGAGGGGACACCGACGAACAGGATCGGGACCGAGTTGCGAAAGCCTAGATCCTGTGTCCCTTGCCCGACATGGAAACCCAACTGAGCTTCCCGACGACCGACATCGCGACTGAAGAGTTGGATGATGCGGTATTCCAGTTCCAAACCCGACAGCCCCGCCTTCAAAGGTTGCTTGTCGAACATCTGAGCGTCGAGGAACCGATTCGGAACGTCGCCCGGTTGAACCAGCTTCTCGTCGGTCATCGGCTTTTCGCGAGCGTTCTTTTTCCCTTGCTGATAGACGGGTAGTAGATTGGGACTTTCGGGAACCAGCGGTGCGGTGACACCCGCTTCATTGTGAACTTTCACCAGGAACGTGCGCCAGCCTTGCTGTACCAGTTCCTTTTTCGCAGGCCCTTCGACGACCGAGACTCGACTTTCCGGGTTGATGCTGACCCCCGCGACACAGTGTTGGTCGAGCACCTTCTGGATCGCTGCGGTACACGCCGAAGCTTTCTCTAACTTGAATGCTTGCTCAAGACTCTGGCGATCCTCTGCACTGAGCGGAGCGCCGATGAAGTCGAGAGCCTGAATCAGCCGTTCTGTTGCCGCAATCAGGGGTTGTGTCTCGACCTTGGCGACCGTAGGCCATTTGTCATCGGCGGCGAAACAGTGACCGAACAGACAGGAAAAGACCAGGACTTGCGCTGCGACTGAGCGAAACATGGTGAGTATCCTGAGTGGCTGCAGTGTTGCCGCGACCCCCGCGGAAGCGGGTTGGGTGTTGCCCGAAGGTGACGGAATTAATATACTCCGATCCAGATTAACTTCTATGAAGTCGGTACTGGAATGCGAGGTGCGCCCCTTGTCAGACCAACGTGCGGATGAAGCTATGCATTGCCCCTCGTTGTTGGAGATGCTCGCTGAGAGCATTCTCCCTCATGCCCGCGAAGAAATCGATCGCCATAAATGGATCGAGAGTGAGAAGGCTAGGCGCGACTTGGGCCAAAAAGCGGTCGAAGACTGGCTGCGTAAGTTCTGGTGGCGTTTCTGTCGTTGGCGACGACTCGAACATGTCGAAGGCCGGCGCTGTTGGCGCGAATTCAATGACCTCGACTTTGCCATTCTCCGTCGTATCTCGATGGAGCGCGGTCTGCTCGATTCGATCATGAATCGTATGAAGGGCGACGGCACTCATATTCACGACAACTTGGAAATCATCCTGTGGGCCTTGGACCAGGGTGAA
>DASYEA010001043.1:0-4347 GCA_036499265.1 Schlesneria sp.
ATATGGGGATCGGGTTCACAGTCATCGCCCGACCTCAGTTTGCTGACGCGATTCAAAATGATCTGCAACGAGCAGGCAGTCCAAGTTGGGTGATTGGTGAGATGCAGGCGGGGACGCGCGGTGTCGACTACGTCAACTGAAGGTTTTCAGCATGGCAAACTTCATGTCGGAAGAACTCGGCCACCGTTTGAACTGGCTTCGCGATGAGCAAGCGCGAACGAATGTGTCGGTCGAGACCCGGTTGAAAGAATTGGAGGCCGACAACGCCGATTTGCGTCAGCGGTTGACCGTGCTGACGCGACTATTGATCGCCAAGCAGATTGCCCCCGCCGAAGAAATCGCGATGCTTCTGGCGAACGCAGCAACTCCGAGTGAAGCCGCACCAATGGATTCTGCGCCAACCGAAGGTCCAGTCAACACAGAGTCGTAGTCGGGGTCAATCGATAATCATCATCACAACGGAGTGAGTTTCTTGAGCTTTGCGACGTTTCACCTCTACCGTCGAGTCTTCGGCACGTTTTTCCGAAATTCCCTGATTCGCGAAGCGTCGTTCCGCAGCAATTTTCTGATCACGCTTGTGACACGGGGATTCTGGTTCGCAGTCCAGATCGTGCTGTTTGATCTGATTTATCGACAAGTTCCCCAGATTAACGACTGGAGCCGTGCCGAGTACTTCGGGTTCATGGCAACCGGCATGCTGGTGAACTCGATCGTCGAAACGTTCTTCATGCCGAACTGTGCTCGGTTCAGTGACTTGATCCGTACCGGCGACCTCGATTTTGCGCTGCTCAAGCCGATCGACACGCAATTTCTGGTGTCACTCGAGAAGCTTGAGTTAGCCATGGTTTCGCAATTAGGATTTGCGATCGGCCTGCTGATTTATTCAGTCGTCCAAACCGGACGGCCCGTCTCGGCGCTAGCCATCGTGATGTACGTCCTGCTCGTAATCGCCGCGGTCACATTCTTTTACAGCCTGATGATAGGATTGGCGGCGACCAGTATCTTCTTCGGCCGGAACCAGGGCCTGCTCGATTTCTGGTTCTACGTAACGATTTTCGCGCGCTACCCAAGCAGCATCTACAGCGGATCGCCCACGGGCGAAGTTTTGCGGTTCGTCTTCTCGTACGTGCTGCCGATCCTGCTGGTCATCACTGTCCCTGCGCGAGTCCTGCTGAACAAGACGCTGGAACCGAGTTGGGTTTCGGCCGCCACGTTGCTCGCTGGCGTGCTGAGCTTCGTCGCAGCGAGAATCATCTTCCAGTGGTCTTTGACCCGCTATCGCAGCGCGAGCAGTTGAGCAGCGCCGCCGATGGGCCGATTATTTCTTCCGCTTCTTGGGCTTCACTTCCTCCTCTTCTTCGTCATCGAAGTCGATGGATTCGATTTCATCCGCCGATGAAGCAGGGCCTGTCAATTCGGCATCACTGTCGGCCATAATGTCCGCGTCCGATTCCTCGAACGCCGACAACTCATCCGATTCCCCGGCGATGTCATCGAGCTCTTCAATCTCGCCAGCCTCTTCGACCTCTTCATCGTCGTCAACAGCCGCTTTCTTGCCGGACGGACGAGCGACGACTTCATCGTCTGCCGCAGCCTTCTTACCTGTAAAGATCATCAAGCCGATTGGCATCAATGCGACTAAGGCGGCGCAAAGCAGCGTCACGCCCACGACGATCTGCGTGATCATGGTCAGACTGTCCGCGCGGCTCAGAAAGACCATCACCAACAAATAGGCCAGAAAGCCGGCCGGAATGGCGGCGACTAAAGATGTCAAAGCACGTTGCGTTCGTCCCACGACTCTATTCCCTTGAACCCGAATTGCCGCGGATAAAAATACGGCCTCGCCATCGTAAGGATGCGAAGTGACCGGAAGCAAGATCGGCTTCGTCCGCTGATCAACCGTAAGCGATATCTTCGCGACGAAGGATGCGTCTGATAAACGATGCCGTTTGTAACGATTGTGCAGACGACAGTCGTCTACAAGTCGATTCGCATTGCCCGTTCCCATTGATGGAAGCCGAGCTTCTCGTAAAACGGGATCACGTCGTCTTCGCAGTCCAGGATCACTTTGTAGCAGTCGCATTGACGGCAGACATCCAGCAGATGCTTCACCAAAGCGGCACCGATGCCATGATGTTGAAAGGCTTGGTGAACCGCGACATCTTCAATGTGACCGACCGTTCCGCCGTTATGGATGAACTTCGGCTCGATCAACAATGATGCCGTCCCGGCCACGCGGTCGTCGATCAAAGCGACATAAGTCTGCACCCGGGAACGCATCCGCCGACGAAAGATTTCGACCGCCTGTTCGTCGGTCAAATTCGTCGGTTTCAATGCACTCAGCGCAGCCAGAAACCCACGCTTCAGGTCCGTGGCGTTCATCAAACGAATGGTCATTTCCGGCGGTTCAGTCGACATGATGCCACGAGTGTTCGGTGTCGCTGCCGCAACGTCAAGTGGCGACGGATCAAGATTTGATCGCTGGTACGGCTTCATTTCGAGAGTTGAATCAACCGGCAAAGTTTCGCACTTACACTCTTCCTATTTTGCCAATCGGAACATTCCGAGAGATGCCCTGCCGCGGGACTCGTATAATCGACCGTTCGTCTCAAGACAGAAAATTCACACGATCAGGTCCACGATCTTTGAAAGCAGAGCCCCAATCGCCGATGACAAAGCCCCATCTTGCTCGGTTCCCAAAACGAACTTTGCAGCGAGTGCTGAAGAAGTTGCGCGGCCTGCTCAAGGAATTGCGGCCAGCCGATTCCGAAATCGTCGAAGTAACACATCAGTTGCGAGTCGCATCGCGCAGGGCCGATGTCGCCCTACGACTTTTTCGAGATTGGATTCCACGCCATCGTCGACAGCACCTGAAATCGACCCTCAAGCAAATCCGCGTCGATGCGGGAACCGTGCGAGATTTGGACTTACTGGAACTCCACTGGCATCCAGACAATGGTGATTCGGCCTCAGAGTTCTCTCCAGAGGCGTCCGCGTGGTTGCACGCGAGAATTCTTGACCATCGATCGGTCGCTTTTGATCAACTGCTGCGATGGACGCGTCAGCCAAGGCAGAAGCGATTTCGAAAACAGTCGCAACAGGTGCTCGATCAATTCAAGCAGTGCGGAAGACGTCGCTTTCTCAAGCATCTGCCCCTAGCCATCTCGAAGCTGGCAAATGCATTCCGCGAAGCCGCGCCAACCACCGTGCAAAGTCTCGCCGATAGCCATCGGACGCGGATCTGTGCGCGACGATTGCGATATGGCGTCGAACTTCTTCAAGCGGTGATCCCCGATAGCACGACGCAACTCGTTTCGTCGCTGGAAGCGATTCAACAGCAGCTCGGGCAAATCAACGATGATGCCACCGCAAATCGCTTTGTCAGACAATCACTGGCTGGTAGTGTCGCCCCAAATATCGCGGCGTCGCTGCAATCGTGGCTGGATCGATCGGAGGCTGCCGCGATGAATCGTCTGGCCGAACTCTCGATTCAAATGCCGTCCCCAACTCAAAGCCTTCGCCGATTCCTGGGCCAGTCAGATTGAGTCGCCCGGCACCGCTTGCTGGTGGCGAGTCGTTCCCGTAGAAACTTGAACGCATTCAGTTATATGGGGAGCGATGATGCGGCGGATCTATTATTTCTGGTCAGGACAGCCGCTCGCTTCAAGATTGCAGTTTACCGCGATGGGGATCCTCTTAGGCTGGATCTTCGTTTCGATTGACCTGAAAAACCATCTGCTGGGAATTCCGCTCTGGCAGGTGACTGGTTCGTTGATCCTGAGTACGTTCGTGATCGGACGGCTATTGATGCCGCTCATGGTCCGGTACCCAACGCAAGCACAGCGAATGTTATGGTGGTTCGGGATGCTGGTGTTTTGCCTGGGAATCTACAGTTCCACACAGGCATGGCGACGAGTGATGATCGTGCATCTCGGACTCACGATGGCCATGTGGCTGGACGCGAGCTGCTGGTTCTGGTTCATTTCTGAAGTTCAGAAGCGGGCCACTCAAACGGGCGGGCCAGTGATTCCTGAAGACGAAGACAATTCGCAGTTTTATGATGAGGGTTGAGGAAGATGACGGTTTCGCATTACTCCGTTCGGCTGAATGCCGCAATTCAAGCCAAACGAACCCCCGCGCTGGTTGGGTTGGACCCGCGACTCGATTGGCTTCCTCCCGACGTGATGGCTCACGCGCGTGAATTGCATTCTGATGCGTCCGCAATTGCCGCTGCCGCCTTTGAAGAGTTCTGCGTGCGATTGATCGATGTGGTCGCTCCACTTGTTCCGGCGGTGAAACCGCAGGCCGCATTCTTCGAAGAACTGGGACCTGATGGGTGTCTAGCTC
>DASYEA010001044.1:0-3168 GCA_036499265.1 Schlesneria sp.
CGATGTTCCTGAAAACGATGGGGGCTCTCCCTGGCATGATCTACTCCCAGGAATCAAACGCCGTCTACGTGAACCTGTTCGTTGGAAGCCGGGCCACCGTGACGCTTAATGGTCAATCGGTCGCAATTCGGCAGACGACACGTTACCCGTGGGAAGGAACCGTCGCCATCTCAATCGATCCTGCTGCGCCAACCGAGTTCGACATCTTCGTCCGCATTCCCGGATGGAGCCAGCCGGTCGATGATTCCGTCGGCCTCTATCACGATCGCAATCGCCGGCAATCCAAACCCGTGTCGCTCGCGATCAACGGACAGCCCGTCGACAAGTTCGAGAGGGAACGTGGATACGCTCGACTGCATCGTACCTGGCAAGCGGGCGACGTGATCGACTTGACGCTCGAAATGCCCGTCCGTCAGGTTGTCGCGAACGCCAAAGTCGAAGCCGATGCAGGACTCGTTGCCCTCATGCGAGGCCCAATCGTCTACTGTGCCGAATCTATCGACAATCGCGCTGGCATCCAGCATCTGGTCGTTCCGGCTGAAGCCAGCTTCAAAGACGAATTCCAACCCGACCTTTTAGGCGGAGTGACGCTCCTCAATGGACTGGTCAAAACCAGGCGGGAGCAGGGGGCTATATCAGACGCGCCGTTGACAGCCATCCCGTTCTACGTGGCTTCCAACCGCGCTCCAACCCAAATGCGAGTCTGGCTACCCGCAGTGATCGATAAAGCGATCGAATCGACTCTGGCGACTCGCAGCACTCCCTCAGCGTCACACTGTTGGCAACTCGATTCCGTCGGCGCTATCAACGATGGCGTCGTGCCACAGAAATCGAGCGATAACACGATCCCTCGTCTCTCCTGGTGGGACCACCGAGGCACCGTCGAATGGGCACAGCTCGATTTCCCCCAGGAAACACCTGTCGCCAAGCTCAGCCTGTTCTGGTTCGCCGACCGCCCTATCAGCGGCGGTTGCGATGTTCCCCAATCCTGGCAGTTGCTGTACAGAAACGGCAACGACTGGGTCCCGGTCGAAGCGACCACCGAGTACTCCACAAAGCTCGATCAGTTCAACGAATTGATATTCAAACCAGTGACGACATCTGCCTTGCGAATCAAGGTCAAACTGCAAGCAGGCTGGTCAGCCGGAATTCACGAAGTGATGGTGGAATAGAGTTCCATTCGGCAGGCACAAATCTGGATTCGTTCGTTCAATCACATAGGCTCGGATCATTCCGGCGACCCCACCGCCAAGATGATGAAAATAAAGGAGATTCGCCTTTCCCTCCTTCGTTCTCCTCACAACAGTGTTTGCGGAACCGGGTGAACAAGTCCGACATGACGGGGGCCAGTCGATAGACAGCATTTCCAATTCAGCCGTGTAATTAGTTCTCAATTCGTGCGCGATGCTAGTTGTTCTCGCACGAAACCAGGCCGGTCGGTGGTGATGGAATCGACACCGAGTTGCTGAAAATGTCGGGCGATGTTGGGATCGTTGATCGTCCACACGTGGAATTCCAGCTTCTGATCGCGCAAGCGCTTCACAAACGCAGCGTCAACAGCATCGCGATTCCCCTGCACGTCCAAGCCGGTGGCTTGGATCCGTTCGAGCGTCTGCAACACCGCATCGGGGGTTGGCCGAAAGGCTTTCGTTTCTTTGTCCTGCGTGAATCCAGTAAGCCAATGGGCTTTAATTGAGGGAATCTGCCGACGGACAGAATCAATCACCTTGTCGTTGAAGCAAATGACAATCGTCTGCTCGGGTTTCAACCCGGACCGTTCGAGAATAGGGGGCAAATACGGAACAATCTCGGGACCGCACTTGATCTCAATGTAGATTTTCTTTCCCGTTGGAACGACGGCTACGACTTCCGCCAACGTGGAAATACGCTCGCCCTGCCACTTGGGGCCTTTCCATTGGCCGACATCAAGTTGTCGAAGCTCGGCCAGTGTACTCGCGGAAACCGTCAGATCCACACCGCTGGTCCGTTTGGTATTGCCATCATGGATGCAAACGATTTCGTTGTCCTTCGTGAGATAGAAATCCCCCTCGACGGCATCGGCTCCCTGCTCCCACGCCAGACGAAAGGCAGCGAGGGTGTTCTCCGGCGCATCGTGTGACGCGCCGCGATGGGCCACAATGAGTTGAGCTGACGCGGAGGCCGCAGTCATCACAAGCCCACACAGAAAAACGCACACAAAACGGAAGCAGGTCACCATAATTCTCCTTAGATTATTCCGCTCGCGGCCAAGTCTGGGGGTTTCTCGTTCTTTGTCCCCCGGCGATGGAAAGTCTCGTTCTCCACCGGATCAGGTTTCGCCGTCGACTCGGCCACTATTTCGACAGCAATTTGAAATCCACATCCTTAGACGCGCCTTTGACATCGGCCGTCAACGTAGAGTTCACGTTGTATTGCAGGGGAATCATTTCGATAACCGCTTCCTGGACAACCTCGCCTTCCAAGGTCGCTTCTTCGCGGCCTGTCATGATTTTCACTTTGTGGACTCCCACTACGGCCCCCATCTGGTCCTGGGTATACGAGAGATCGTATCGCCCCGCATCGTCGGTAACCCCTCGTGAGGGCCGCCCTTTTTCCGGGGTAAATTCCACGATCGCATCGGAGACCGGATTGCCATCCAAAGTCACCGTGCCAGACACCGCTGCCATCTGCGGACCGGAAGTTCCGCATCCAGCCATGAGCACCAATAACATTCCTACCGTGCACAAACGAGAAATCATGACGTACCAGCACCCCAATGAAGTTTGAAAAAACAGAACACAGCCCAGACGATACGACAGCGCCCGAGAACAACCCACAGCCATTCTCGCGGCACTATCGCGCCTCACCAAGAAATCGCAAGCCTTCATCAGAAATCGCCCACGATTTGACCGTCGGCACGGTTCCCCAGACGTTGATACGTATTGATGTCGATGTTCTGGCTGATAAAGCGAACGGATCCGTCACAGAACGCAAAGTGACAACCTCCAATATGCTGGCTGCCGAAGTTGGCGGATGTGTCGCCGATAGCGATGCCGAGCGTGCCCAGGTTAATGTTCATTTGATACTTGGCGATCCGGCAACCGTAAGCTCCATATTGCCAATAAGCATTGTCGCTGAAATTGGAATCTGGTGCCGCCGGAGAAACATTCGAGGCGATAGTCGTATCGG